>JAGVGS010000153.1 GCA_020057015.1 Candidatus Omnitrophota bacterium
ATCGCCGAGACGCTCGCCGCGCGGTCTAAGCCGATCACCGTCTGGAAAAAGGCCTTCACCAGCGGCGACCAGGCCCCCATCCCTTTTTCCAGGACCCTGACCTTATCCGGCGGGTCGACGTCGGGGTTGAGGAACAACTCCAGCAGCAGCGGATAATCGCTCAGCAGCTGTTTCAGCGTGCGCAGCTCTTCTAGCGTCGCGTCGATTTGCCCTTCCGCCTTGGCCGTATGGAACAAGGCTTCGGCGTAGCGGGCGGCGATGGGGTCAGCGCTCATTTGTGAAACTTTTCACACATGACGGCAACGCATTACCCGGCTTGCCGCGGCGCTTGGCGCTCCAGCTCGTCTAAGATGCCGCTGATCAGCTTGTCATCGGAGGGCTGATCAAGCTTTTGCTGCAGCACGCGCTCGACCGCCTGCACCGTCATCTCCGCGATCTGATCGCGCAGCATCGCTTTGGCCTGGGCGAGCTCTTGCTCCACCGTCTCCTGCGACTTGGCCAAAATCGCCCGCGCCTGCACGCGCGCCTGCTCCTGCATCTCTAAGGAGACGCGCTTGGCCTCCAGCAAGGCCTGCTGGATCTTGTTGCGCGTTTCCTCGTCGATCTTCGCCAGCCGCGTGCTGAGCTCGTGCTGCAGGCGCCCCAGCGCCTCTTTGCTCTCGGCAGCTTGGCGCAGGTCGGCCTCGATGCGCGCGCGGCGCTGATCAAGGATGCCCAAGAGCGGCCCCCAGGCGAACTTGCGCAGCACGACCACCAGCAAGGCGAAGCTGATCGCCTGCGAAAGGATCTGCTGAAGGTCGAGCTGCAAGATCGGGGGCATGAATTACGAGATTTTGCCCATTAGCACGATTACGAACGAGATGACCAGCACGTAAATCGTCAGCGCTTCAATCAGCGCGCAGCCGATGACCATGGCTGTTTGGATTTGGCCGCTGGCCTCGGGCTGCCGGGCCATGGCTTCCATCGCCGCACTGACCGCGCGAGAGAGCCCAAACGCCGAGGCCATCGCGGCCATGCCCAGCGACAACGGCACCGTGATTGCCAGCCAAGCACCTGACGTCATACCGGTCGCAACATGTTCCATTGGCATGTCACCCCTCCCCTTCTGTAGCCTCTGACTTTAGTGGTGTTCCCCGTGTGCGGCGCCTTCGCCGTGCGGCAACATCAACGCGATGTACACCGAGCTGAGCAGGCTGAACACCAGCGCCTGCACCGTGCTGAAAATCAGCACTAAAGGAACGACGAAAAACTGAAATGGCAACGGAAAATGTAACAACATGCCGGCACTCAGCCCTAGTCCCAATAGCACCGCTAGCAGCACGTCTTCGGCAAAGATATTAAACGCCAGGCGCAAGCTGAGACTGATGGGCTTGACGAACTCCCCGACCAATTCCAACACAAACAGCAGCGCCATGACAAAAAGTTTAATGACCAGCAGCACCGGCCGCATCCACACCGGCGCGCTCTTGAGGTCATCGAAATGCGGGGAGCCGGCGAGGTGGTGGATGTAGGCGCCAATCCCCAGCGTCCGTACGCGGGTGTATTGCACATAGCAAAAGACGGCCAACGCCAGGCCGATCGTGGTGTTGAGGCTGGACGTCGCCGGTTTCATGCCCGGCAGCAGCGAGGAGAGATTCATGAGCCAGATATAGAGAAACAGCGTGCCGATAAACGGCGTGTGCGCGCGGCCGGTAGGGCCGATGATGCTGCGCACGAAGTTATCAATGCCCTCCACCAGCACTTCGAGCAGGTTTTGCGCCCCGCGCGGGATCATGACCGGGTGGCGCGCATAGCGCCAGGCCACCAGCGCAAGCGCCACGGCCACGATCGCCGCAAAGACCACGTTCTCCCACCGGTGCAGGAACTGCACCAGCGGGTGCTCCTGCTGCCAGTTGTAGAGCACGGTAATGAAGTTCGGAATCTCTGGAATGCCGCCGTGCGCAGCTTCAGCGGACATGCGGCTGAAGGCCACTGAAGCGCATGGGGTGGCGGACAAGCAAGAGTAGAGCCCCCAGGAGGGCAAGGCTGAAGCCGATGCTGAAACCGACAATGGAAGCGGTCGAAGAGAGGCGAAAGAGGAGTATGATCAGCACATAAAGTAGGGGAAACTTCACGAGCATCCATACAACCACGCGCGCCCGCGAGGGGTGAGGGCCCAGCCACGCACCCATGATCTGGCGTAAGCAAAAGAGGCTGGTCAGATTCCAACAAACCCCGCCTATGATGCCCAGCCAAAACAGAGAGGACATCTGCTCTCACTATCCTTTCTGATCCAAATCACGAGCCTGGCGGATCAAATCCGCAGTCGCCCGCCCGCTGGCTGCCAGCCCCACGAAAACACCGATGGCCACTCCCCAAGGCGCATACGACCAGCGACGGTCCAAGAGACTTCCTAGGTAATAGCCCATCGCAGGACCGATGAGTAAGACGAAGGGGATGGCCGTCAACAATCCAGCCTGTTGCAGCCGCGTGGATCGCTCGGACTGCTGCGTCACGGGCGTATTATAGCAGAATAGGCTCTGCCTTCAACACTCAGCCGAGCCTGCACCCGCGCCAAGAGCGGCGAGGGCCACAGGCCCAGACCCAGCACCGCTGCCACGCAGACCCCTGCCGCCACCCGCAAGCCCAGACAGGGCCGCAGCGCCGTCGTGGCCCCGGTCGGGGCCGCGTACATCAGGCGGATGATGTTGACGTAGTAATACACCGCCATGGCGCTGTTGAGAATGGCCGCAATCGCCAGCCATCCTTGCCCGGTTTGGATCGCGGCGTCAAACAGCATGAATTTCCCGATAAACCCAAACAACGGCGGCAGGCCGGCGAGCGAGAGGAGAAAGAGCGCTGTACTCAGCGCGAGCCAGGGGGCTCGGCGGTAGAGGCCCTGGAAGACGGTCAGCGACTCTTGCCCGGTGTCATTGACCAGCGCCTGCACGCAGGCAAACAACCCCAGGTTCATGAAGAGATACGCCGTCAGGTACACGATGAGCGCCTGCAGGCCGGCGGGCGTCTGCACGACAAAGCCGATCAGAAGATAGCCCACCTGCGCGATGGTGGAATACGCGAGCAGCCGCTTCACGTTGGTCTGCGTGAGCGCCGCGAGGTTGCCCAGCGTCATGGTGAGCACCGTCAGGCCCAGCACCATCGGGGCGAGGGCCGGCCACAGCGGCTGCAGCACCTCGCAGAGCCGCAGCAGCAGGGCCAGGCCCGCGACCTTGGGCCCCACCGAGAGAAACGCCGTCACCGCCACCGGGGCGCCTTCGTACACATCGGGGGTCCAGAGGTGAAACGGCACCATGGAAATCTTAAACGCCACCCCCACCAGCATCAGCAGCGCGGCGAGCAGGGCCGCCTCGCGCATCGGGGAGCCGATGCCGGCCAGCGACGAGGCCAGCGCCGGAAACGACAGCTCGCCGGTCAAGCCAAAAAGCAGCGACATCCCAAAGAGCATCACCCCGGAGGCCAGCGCCCCAAAGAGCAGGTACTTCAGGGCCGCTTCCGCAGAGCGCCGCTGCGGCAGGAACCCCACGAGCAGATACGAGCCGAGACTAACCAGCTCCAGCGCGAGGTAGGCCATAAGCAAGTGATTGGCCTCGGAGAGCAGCAGCAGCCCGAAGCCGACGAACAGCAGCAGCCCGATCGCCTCGCCGCGATAGGCCTCTTCTATTTCGCGGGCTCCGACGACCATGAGCAGCACCAGCGCCACGGTGCCCAACGCCAACCAGCGAAATGCCAAGCCCAGCGCATCGCACACAATCACGCCATAAAAGATATCCGTGGGGGTGGGCGCGGTCGTCCGCCAGAGCGCGAGGGCACTGGCCGCCAGCGCGGCCCAGGCCACCGCGCGCACGGTTTTGGCCGGCACGAAAGCGCTCAGAAGCACCGCCAGCAGCGACCCCAGCCCTAAGCAGGCCTCCGGCCACCACGCGCGCAGGCTTTCTCCCAGCACCAGGCCCATCAGGCGCGGCGCTTAGCGCCCGGTCACGTGGTAGATCAACTGCTGCAACGAGGCTTCCTGCACATGCAGCAGGCCCAGGGGATAGATCCCGATAAGCAGCACCAGCACCACCAGCGGGGCGAGGCTCAGCCACTCGCGCAGCGTGAGGTCTTGCAGCGCCTGCCATTTCTTATTCAGCGGGCCCAACAGGACGAGCTGGATCACTTTCAGCATATACGCGGCCGCCAAGACGATGCCGATGAGCGAGAGCACGGTCGGCCAGCGGATCTCGGGCACCTGAAAAGCCCCCACCAGCGTGAGAAACTCGGCCACGAATCCGCTCAAGCCGGGTAAGCCCAGCGAGCCTAAGCTGAAGAAAATGAGCAACCCGGCATAGCGCGGCACGCGCGCCCCCAGGCCCCCAAACGCCGAGAGCTCGCGCGTGTGCGTCCGGTCATACAGCACGCCCACGAGCAAGAACATGCCGCCGGTCAAGAGCCCGTGGCTGAACATCTGCAGCAGGGCCCCTTGCATCCCTTCCGGCGTGAAGCTCGCCAGGCCCAGCAGCACGAAGCCCATGTGCGACACCGAGGAGTACGCCACGAGCTTCTTAAAGTCGGTCTGGGCGAGCGCCACAAACGCGCCGTAGACGATATTGATCGCTCCCAGAGCCGCCAGGACCCAGCGAAACTCCCAGGCCGCATCCGGGCAGAACGGATACGCCAGGCGGAAAAATCCGTAGCCGCCCATCTTGAGCAGCACGCCGGCCAGCAAGACGCTGCCGGGGGTGGGCGCATCCACGTGCGCGTCGGGCAGCCAGGTGTGGAACGGAAACACCGGCACCTTGACCGCAAACCCGAGGAAGAAGCCCAGGAACAGCAGGCGCTGTAGCGCGAGCGGAATCGCATGACCCTGGCGCGCGAGCTCGACCATGTCAAACGTGCGGGGGCTGGCATGCCAATAGAGCGCCAAGATCGCCAGCAGCATCGCGAGGCTGCCGGCCAGCGTGTACACGAAGAACTTGAAGGCCGAGTATTCGCGCCGCCCCCCGCCCCAGATGCCGATGAGGAAATACATGGGCACGAGGACCAGTTCCCAAAAAATATAGAACAAGAATAGATCCAGCGCCAAAAACGTGCCCATCATGCCGATGACCAGCAGGAGGTAGAGCGCGAAGTATTCCTTGTGCCGCTCGTGGATGGAGAACGAGCCCAGGCACGCGAGAAAGCTGAGGATGGCGGTCAGCAGCACCATGGGCAAGCTGATGCCGTCGATGCCCACGTGGTAGGAGACGTTCAGCTGCGGGATCCAAGGCAGCTGGGCCACAAACTGCATGGCGGCGACCTCGCTGCGAAACGCCCCCAAGAGCAGGATCGAGAGCAGCAAGACGGCCCCGGTGGCCAGCAGCGCCACCGATCGGATGGCCGTTACCGCCGTCTTCGGCAGCGCCAAAATCACCAGCAGCCCGATCAGGGGGAGAAGTAGTAATCCGGTCAAAAGCATGCCAGGAACCTCGCTGTTAGCGCACCGTCACCGCCAGCACCACGACGGCAATGACGGCCATGAGCAGATAGTGTTGCACCATGCCGGTTTGGATCCAGCGCATCACGCGCCCCAAGCCGCGGGTCGTGGTGCCGATCGCGTTCACGCAGCGGTCGAGGATCTCGCGGTCGATCCAGGCCTGCACCTCGCTGGCCCACGCGCCCACGCGCCCGCTGCCGTTGACCGCCCCGTCGACCACCACCCGATCAAATGTGCTCAACAACCCTCCCAACGCCCACACCGGATGAATGAGCAGCCGCTGGTAGAGCTCATCGACATAGTACTTGTGCGCCGCCAGCCGGTACAGCGCCAGGCCCGCGGGCCGCAGGAAGGCCGGCAGCAGATTGCGCCGGCGGAAGCCCACAATCCAGGCGACGGTGCTGCCCACGGCCAGGGCGAGCGTGGAGAGGGCCGCGACCGGCAGGTCAAAGCCATGTGCTTCGTGCACGCCCAAGAGCGTAAAGAACGGCGAGAACCCGGGCGAGCCGATCCAGCCCACCAGGGCCGCCCCCACCGCCAGCGCCACCAGGGGCAAGCTCATGATCGCCGGCGACTCGTGCGGCGCATGCCCGTGGTGCGGCGCCGCAGCGCCGTAGAAACAGCGCAGGTACAGCCGCGCAATGTAGGCCGTCGTCATGCCGGCTCCGCCCAGCAGCACCCAGAAGAGCCAGGGCGCGTAGTGCCGGGCCGCGAGCAAAATGGCGTCCTTGCTCCAGAAGCCGCTGAGGCCCACCAGGCCGCTCATCGACAGGCTCGCAATGAGAAAAACCGTCGAGGTGATGGGCATCGTACGCGCTAGGCCCCCCAGCTTGCTCAGTTCCTGCTCATGGGTGGCGTGGATGACACTCCCGGCTGCGAGAAAAAGCAGCGCTTTAAAATACGCGTGGGTCACGAGATGAAACATCGCGGCCGGCCAAGCCCCGATGCCCATGGCGACCACCATGAGCCCCAACTGGCTCAAGGTCGAATACGCCAGGACCCGCTTGATATCGGTCATGGTCAGCGCGATAGTGCCCGCAAACACGTGCGTAATCAGCCCGATCGTGAGGACGACGTGCAGGCTGGCGGGGGTAAACAGCGGGAAGGTGCGCGCGATGAGGTACACGCCCGCGGCCACCATCGTCGCCGCGTGAATCAGCGCGGAGACCGGCGTGGGGCCTTCCATGGCATCGGGCAGCCAGACGTGCAGCGGAAACTGCGCGGATTTCCCCACCGCCCCCATAAATATCAGCAGGCTGATGAGCGTCAGCGTAGGCGTAGCCACCTGCTGGGCCACTACGGGCAGTGCGGCAAACTGCAGGCTGCCGTGCGGCACCCACGCGAGGCACAGGATGCCGGCGAAGAGCCCGACATCACCCACCCGTGTCGTGAGGAAGGCTTTGCGCCCAGCCGCCGCGGCGGAGGGTTTCTCGAACCAAAAACTGATGAGCAAATACGAGCAGAGGCCCATCAGCTCCCAGCAGATAAACAGCAGCAGCAGATTATCGGCGAGGGCCAGCCCCAGCATCGCCGCGCAGAAGAGCGAAAAGTACGCAAAGAAGCGCGAGTAGCGCGGGTCGCCGTGCATGTAGCCGGTCGAGTAGCAGGCGATCAGGCTGCCGATCGACGTGACGACAACGAGCATAATCCAACTCAGTCCGTCGACGCGCAAGCCGAGCAGCCACGGCTGCGAGCCGATCAACCAGGTCCACTGAAAGATGAGTGGCTGGCCCGCGAACGGCGCATGCCAAATGGTGAGGGTGAGGCCCAAGGCCGCCGCCAGGGCCACGATCGCCAGCCACGCGCTCCATCGCCCCAGATGCCGGCCCGCCAAAATGAGAATCGCGAAGGCCGCCAGCGGAAACGCAGGGATCAAGGCCAGCTGCGGCATGATCATTCTAGCCTTTCAGCACCGTGGCCTCATCGGCGTAAATCGTCTGGGCCGTGCGCGTGAGGCGGATGATGATGGCCAGCCCCACCACGGCCTCGCACGCGGCCAGCGCGATGATGAACAGCGTGAAGGCCTGCGCAGCCACCTGGTCGAAGACGCGGCTAAAGAGCACGAAGTTGAGTGCCGCGGCGTTCAGGATCAACTCGATCGAAAGCAGCAAGCCCACGGCGTGCCGGCGCGTCAGCAGCCCGTAGACGCCCAGGCAAAACAGCGCCTCGGCCAGCAGCACCAGCGTGCGCACCGCCATCACGACTGGCCTTTGCGGGGTGCTGCCACGGCGATCGCGCCCACGACCACGACCACGAAGATGAGCGAAATCACTTCAAAGGGCAGCACGAGGGTTTTCACGAGCACGAGCCCCAGGTCCTTCAGCCGCGTGGCCCCACCCGGGATCTGGGCCGGCCAGGCCAGCACCCAGGTGGCGCGCGCCAACAGCGCAAAGAGGGCAAGGGCGGCGAGGGCTGCCGGGAGCCGCTGGCGGCTGGCCGGCAGGGTCTCACGCTGCCAGCTGTTGGTGAGCATGATCGCAAAAATGATCAGCACCAGGATGGCGCCCACGTAGATCAGGAGCTGGACGAGGGCGAGAAATTCGGCGCCCAGGCAGATGAAGAGGCCGGCGATGCCGAGGAACACCAGCCCCAGGCTGAGCGCCGCACGGAAGAGATTGTGCAGGGTCACAACCCACAGGGCCCCGACCAGCACGAGGGCGCTTAATATGGCAAGTGGAACGGCGGCGGTGTTCATTCCTCCGGCAGCCGGCGGCTTACAGCACGGTCTTGCGCGGAATGCGGCCCGGGCGCGTTACCGGGATTTGCTCGCTGCATAACGGGCAGTCATCCGGCAAGAACGTTTCAAACGCCAAGGCGAAGAGCTTCACGAAGCGCCGGCCTGGGAATTTCGCCCTGCCGCCCGAGCGGTCCACAATGGTGGCGATCCCGATCACCTTTGCCCCGAAGCTCTCGATTAAATGCACGACTTTACGCGCCGATTCGCCGGTCGTGATCGCATCCTCGGTCACCACCACGCGATCCTTCTGGGTCACGGTGAAGCCGCGGCGCAATTGCATCTCCGAGTCCACGCGCTCGGAATACATCGCGCGCACGCCCAGGGCTTGCGCCGTCACGAAGGCCGGCACGATGCCGCCAGCGGCGGGTCCGATCACGACGGTGGGCCGGCGGGCTTTGAACTGGCGGGCGAGCTCCTTCCCGATGAGATTGGCGAGTTTGGGGTCCTTCAGCACCTGGGCGCACTGGAAATAGTGGCCGCTGTGCAGCCCCGAGGAGAGCTCAAAATGGCCGCGCAAAAGCGCATGGCTTTCCCGGAACATCTTCAAGAGTTGCTCACGTGTTAACATGCGCGCCTTCCTCCATTTCCTGCAGAATTCGCTGTGCCGCTTGCCGCGGATTCGCCGCGGCAGTAATGGGCCGGCCCACGACGAGCCAATCGGCCCCGCGGGCCACGGCCTCGGCCGGGGTGGCAATGCGCTCTTGGTCGCCGGCCTGGGCGTGCCGCGGCCGGATCCCGGGACACAGAATGCGTAACTCCTGGCCAAACGCCCGCCGCAGCGCCGGCGCTTCGCGCGCTGAAGCGACGACCCCGTCGCAGCCGGCATGCAGCGCTCCGCGAGCGAGGTCCAGCACCCGCCGCCGTGTGCCCCGCGCCGCGGTCGCCCCGGTGCTGGTAAGCACCGTCACCGCCAGCACC
>JAGVGS010000004.1 GCA_020057015.1 Candidatus Omnitrophota bacterium
CCAGCGTGCGGCGCTGGACCGCGTCGGTGGTGCTCGCAATGGCCAGATCCAAGTATTGCTGCAACCGCGTGGCTGGCCGGATGTACGCCAGGTAGTTGGCGAGATAGTCGGCGTAGATGGTCGCCAGCGCGTCCGACGCTTCCTGGATCTCCGAAGCCGTCACCGCCGCGCCATGCGCGTACTGCTCGACGCGGGCCCGGACCAGTTGGACTTGAATCGCCAGGCGCTTCTCCCCATCCTGCAGCGTGTGCGCCAGCTTGGGCACTTGGTTGACCAGGCCCTCCACATCGATCTTCACCGACTGCTGCAGTTGCGCCAATTCCTGTTGCGCTTTCTCGTGCTCCAAGCGCGCCCGGCCCAAAATGGCGGCGGCCTGTCCGCCGTCGTACAGCGTCCATTCCGACTGTAAGCCGGCGATGATTTCGGTGCCGATCGACATGGACAGGGTGAGCGTCGGCAGCTGCTGCCACCACGCCTCGTTGGCAGCGGCCTGCGCGATGTCCACATTGGTGGCCGCGGCCTGCAGGCCCGGATCCATCGCTACCGCAAGCTGCGCCAGCGGTTGGCGCACTTCGTCCCAGGCCGAAGGCTCGGTAAGAATCCCGTTGAGCCGCACCGGCTCGCCCGTGGGGCCTTCCGTCTGAAAGGTGAGCTGGCCGGAAAGCTGCATCAGGACCAGCAACTCGATCTTGGTCTGTTCGATGGCATCGCGGCGCTGGCGGGCGCGGCGGTCCCACTCCTTCAGAGTTAGGCGTAAGTTCGCCACTTCGTAGCGCTCGCTGCGCCCGATCTTCTCCGTGATGGCCACCAAGTCAGTAATATCTTTCATCACCTGCTCATGGCCGATGCGGTAAAAGGCCTCTTCTGCTTCCAGCGTCTGCAGCTCCAGCGACAACTGCCGGAAGGCCAGCTTGGCCCCGGCTTCGGCGCTCTTGATGAGCGGCTCCTTCTGGGCGATGCGCAGCGAGGCGATGCGACCCGGATTACGGTCCAACAGGTTCCGCAGATCCCAGCTCAGGCCCAATACGGGCTTCGCGCGCACGCCGGTCTGCTCGCCGGTGCGCACGCCGGAGGTGGTGCTGGTGGACTGGCTATCGATCGCGATCTCAACCAACGCCGCCAACCCCGGGAACTTCTGCAGCAGCACTCTTGTTTGCTCGACTTCGTCAATATTCCGGAAGATGCGCAGCGGCTCTGCCGCTTTGGCCGCCGCCTTGGTTTCTCCGGCTTCCGGCGTGATGCGATGCGTGGCTTCGGCGGAGCTCTCCCCTGGCCCCCACAATGCACCTTCCAGTTCCGAGGCTTGCCGAGCTGCCTGCACGTTGATGTCGTTCTTTGCCAGTTCGCCCAAGTCAATTTCGCGCTCCAAGATCGCCGATCGGCGCACCTTCCCGCTGCTGGATTCGAACTCATTTTTCAAGCGACCCAGCGACTCAGCCTGTAACTTCACCAATTCGTTGCCAACGCCGACCTGCTCGCCTGCCGCACCAGCCCGCTGCTGGATCAGTTGCCGGGTAGTGGCTGTCTGTTGGCGGCGCGCGTCGGCGGCTTGGGTCACCTGCTGTAAGCGCCGTTGCTCTGTCTCCGTATTCAGACCACGCTGGCCGCGCAGCATCCGGGCCACGGTGCCCATGCCCGGGATTCTCTCTAGCATGGCGGCGGAGACAGCCCCCAGAGCCTGCATGGGGGTGCCGGAGCCGATGGAGACGTGGCCAGCAGCATGGTTGCTCGGCGGCGGCTGGCTTGGGATGACTTCTCCTGACCCGCCAATCGGATCCGGCTTGCCCCCCGGCACCTCGGTAAAAGCTTCTGCGGAGCGATGCACCGGCGCCAGCTGAGAGTCGGTGCGGGCCGCCGGGGCTGCGGTGTGCGGAGCCGCCTGGTGCAGCCCCAGCGCCTCGCCGAAGAAGCCCAGCTCAATGGGCAGATTCTTCTCGGCGATCTCAATGGCAATCTCCTGCAGATCGATCTCGCTCTGGGCCAGGCGCTCATGCAGCGCACCTAGTGTCGGACGCTGTTCCGCTGCCAGCGCGCGCTGGTAAGCCTCGCGCATCGCCCGGACACCCGTCACCGGGAGTTGAGCCTGCCCGGGTAAGCCCAACGCGACGTTCAAGCGCAAGCGCGCCAGACCCTCGTCACGTTGGGCGGTAATCAGCGTGATCCGGCCATCTTCCACCTGGGCACGCGCCAAGTCGATCTGGTCAGAGGTCACCTGGATGTCCACTTGCGCGCGGGCCGCCCGTTCGCGCAGCAACTGTTCTTGCCGTGCCAAGCGCTGGCGCGCGTTAGCCACCAACTGCTGCGTGCGGTCCAACTCGTTGAGGGCTAAACCGATTTCGAGCTCGGCCTCGCGCTGCTGGATCTGGATCTTCACATCGGCCAGCTCGATCAACTTCACCAAATAGCGCTCACGCGCCGCTTTGGCCGGGTCGACGCTGAAGGTCAGCCCCAAGCCAGCCGTCCAATCGAGCGTGTCGCGCGCAAGACCGGGAATGCGGCCCGTGCCGATTTCGCCCAGCACCGCCACCACACGCTCGAGACGCAGTCCGTAATTGGCACGCAGCTCCTCGAGCTTCGCTTGCAATACGCGGTAGTCCGCTTGAGCGATCTGCGCGGCTGGCGCGTGCGTACGCCAATAGTCGCGCAACGCGTCAACAGAGTTCAATTGGACGTCTTGGCCGGCGGTGGCTGCCTCAGGTGCCGCGCGCTGTTCCGACACGCCGCGGGCCTGCATCGCACGGCGCACTTGCTCAGCATAGTGCTCGGCGTTGTTCAGATTGAAGATCGCCGCGCGGCGGCTGCGCTTGGCTTCCACCAGCAGCCGGGCCGTAAGTTCCTTGCCGGCCTCATTGCGTGCCTCGATCGTC
>JAGVGS010000086.1 GCA_020057015.1 Candidatus Omnitrophota bacterium
GAGCCATCCTAAATAGACCCCGCTGGCCAGCACGAGGGCCGCCAGGAGCAGCTCTGCGAAACCGGCCGGCAGCAAGGAGCTCAAGAAAAACAGGGCCACCCCGAGCAGCACGCAGCCCAGCACCTGTTTGGTCCAGAGGAGCCACGCCCCGGCTTTGGGCAAGTGGCTCGCGCGATGGGCCACCATCCCCAGCAGCACGCAAGGCAAGCCCATGCCGAGGCCCAGCGCAAACAACAGCAAAAACCCCAGCGCTGGGTTGGCCAGCTGGCCGACGATCAGCAGCAGGCCGAGCACGAAGGGGCCCACGCAGGGGGCGGCGACAATGCCCAAAATCATCCCCATGAGAAACGCCCCCCACGGGCCGGTGCCGGCAGCGCCCAAGCGCTGCGTGAGCCACCGCGGCAGGCGCAAATCATAGAGGCCGAACAGGCTCATCGCCAATCCCACGATGAGCAGCGCGATGCTGACAAGCACCAGCGGCTGCTGCAGCCAGGAGCCGAACAGCGCTCCGGTGCGCGCGGCGACGAGGCCCAGCACCGCATAGGTGAGCGACAACCCGGCAACATAGCAGGCGCCGAGGAGCACGATGTGCCGCCCAGCCCCTTTGGCCTGATGGCTGAAGAACGCCAGCGTCACCGGAATCATGGGGTACACGCAGGGCGTGAGATTCAGGAAGAGGCCGCCCACGAAGGCGGCGAGAAGACCCCACCAGACCCCATGCTGACTGATGAGCTGAATGAGCCAGTCCAGGGGCTGCGTCAGGGGCATGCGCTTAGAAGGAGTACTTCACCAGGGGATTCTTGCCGCTACGCTCTTGCTGGGCGTCATCTTCTGCGGTCGCCGCAAGCAGGAATTTCGCCGTGTGCTCGAATGATTTGACCGATCCTTCCACCAGCCCGAACCAGAGGCCGCTGACCGGATCGAAGCGGCGCGTTTCGCGGTGCACCTCCTGCACCGGTTGTGTCACCGCATCGGCCAGGGCCAGCACATCCTGAGGCAGCTGCTCGAGGGGCCTCTCTGCCGCAGCGACGCGCCCGGCGCAACACAACACGACCGCCAATCCCAAGGCATACCGCATCGCACCCTCCTAGGTCGTACATCGGGGACAGTCACTAATTATTACACAGCTTCCTGGCGCCAATGAAATAATTAGTGCCTGGCCCCGTTTTTTACATGTAGCGGTGAACGCGGAACCAGGCCACAGCGCGTCGGATGGCTTCGTCCGCCGGGGTCTGACGCATCCCTAGTTCCGTCATTGCGGGCGTGCTATCGAGAGGCTCCGCCTGACGCACGGGAGACAGCCATCCGGGCAGGCGCCAGCGCGGGGGCTTGATGCCGGCAGCCTGCGCCACGCACGCGGCGAAGGCCTTCATGGGCAGCGTATGGGCGTGAAGCACATAGCGCTGCCCGATCCGCCCGCGCTCTGCGGCGCGCACGTGCGCATGCCCCACATCGCCGGTGTAGATGATGCTGAGGTTGCGCGCCAGATAGATCGGCAGGCGGTATTTCGCGTAGAGCAAGACGAGCTGGCCGGAGAAGGGATGCGCATCGTATTCCCCGATGCAGATGCTGGGATTGGTGATCACGACGGCTAAGCCCTGCTGGGCGGCGCGCAGCACCTCTTGTTCCATCGCCCATTTGACGGCGCCGTAGAGGCCATGCCAGCCGGTCCGCTGCGTCGGTGCCAGCGTGGCGGCACTGCTGGTAAAGACCACTCGCGCGATACGGGCCTGGCGCAGCGCGTCACAAACGCGGCGGGTGCCGTCAACGCCGAGTGCCACCGCACGTTGGCGCCGGGCGTGAAAGCTAGGATAGTAGCCGGCCGCATGGAACACCCAGTCGCAGCCCTGCAGAGCCTCGGAGAGCCCCTCGCCGGTCTGCACATTTACGCGCACGCGCGCCACGGGGAGGCCTTCGAGCACAGAGAGGTACGTCTCGCGGCGATACGCGGCACGGACCTGATGCCCTTCCGCAAGCAGGGCGCGCACGATGTGCGCCCCGATATGGCCCGTGGCCCCCAACACTAGGGTGGTGGCCATGACCTATCCAAAGTAAGACAATATGAAAACATGTTGCACTTTATGATCGTTTTGTTGTACTCTTGATAAGGAGGTGCGGCCCATGGTTGCTACGATTTCTAGCAAAGGTCAGCTCGTCATTCCTGCGAGCATTCGCAGGCGCTACCATTTAACGGCGAAGAGCAAAGTCGATTTTCTCGACACCGGCCATTCTATCGTCCTCATACCTCTCCCGCCAGGCGATCCCTTCTTGGCGTCTCGAGGATTGCTGAAAGGCAAATTCAGCACCGCCGAATTTCTGAAATTGCGACGTGAGGAGCGCACGCGTGAAACGCGCAAGCGCCGCTAGAACGGTCTCTTATGTGTTGGACACCTCGGCGCTGATTGCCTATTTGGCCTCTGAAGGTGGCGCCGAACGCGTGCAAACGCTCCGCGCCTCCAGCGCATTACCTTTTATCGCGCTCACCGAGCTGTATTACACGACCTGGCGGCGGCACAACCAGACACTTGCCGAGGAAACGGTGCAGCATGTGCTGACCTGGAGGCTGCCGCTTCTCTTGCCTGATGAGCGA
>JAGVGS010000148.1 GCA_020057015.1 Candidatus Omnitrophota bacterium
CCGATTGGGCGCCACCGGTACTTCCACAAGCTCTACGCCCTGGATACGGTGCTCTCGGGCCTGGACAAGCCCACCAAAAAGCAGGTGGAGGGCGCGATGAAGGGCCACGTCCTCGCCGAGGCTGCACTGATGGGTACGTACCAGAAGCCGCAGTAAGCATCGAAATCAAGATTCCGGAGGCGTTCCTCCAGGAACCGGCTGGGGGAGCATGCACTGAAATGAGAAGGAGTATGAGTGATTGGTATCTGGTTGGGGTGGCCATCTTCGTATGCGTCGCTTGTGTTCATGGTTGTGAACGACCAGCAGCCTCAGGGATTCGTATCCAGCTTGATCAGGCTCTAGTCAAGCATGTAGAAGAGCTGCACCAACCTACTGCTCTGGAGAAAAGCATTCTGGCAGTGACGGTCCCATTGCCACCGGCAGGTGAATCATCGATGATAGTCGCCCATTGCCACGTGGCCTTCATTGGATCGCGTCTTTGAGGGTGGGCTCAAGTTCCTGGGGAGCGATCTTTAGGAATCCGGAATCCGAGAAGGTCAATACGATGGCGGACGACTTCTTCGAGGAGGGTGAGCGGCTACCCGATGAGCCGGCGATTTGGCGACCGCCGGTCGCGTGCCCACAATGCAGCCAGACGCGTACGCGCCTGGTGACACTCCGCCACGAGATGTCTGTCTACACCTGCGAACTGTGCGGGATCGAGTTTGAAGTGGAAGAGGAGCAGTCGTGAAAATCGAAGAGGCCACCATAGTCCCGCCTCATTTTCGGCCGGCACATTGAGGACGCCTCTGAAATTCCACCTCCGATTCGTGCTGGAAGGTTTGAAGATCCTCTGCAGGGGGATTGGTCTGTCTCTTCTGCTTAACTCCTGCAGCCTCTCAGCATATGCTGCCGCTGAACCCCACTTCACCCGTATTGATTTCACCGCTCCCTTGCCAGTCGTCGAATGGAACCAGCAGGAGGCACCGGGCACGCTCGAAGTGCTCGACCATCTCCAGCGCGGCACGGCGCACTACGTCGGGGTTGAGTGGTGGCCGACAGATCACGCGGAGCTCAGCCAGGCCTACGTTCTGGTCTGTGATGCGGCAGGCCAAGTCCTGCGCAGCCTCCCTCTCGATGAGCGCTTCGACGGCTGGCAATTCCTCGACTTACCTGGGGATGCCCCGCGACAGGCCGTCGTCGTGAACGGAGGGGGAAGGGCTCACATCTACCGGGGTCTCTGGATTTATGCATTGGGGGAGGACCATGTGCCAGGAGACTTGCTGTTCGAGACGCGGGCCGTGTGGGTAGTGATTGAAGACAGCAAGGCCGGGCTACGCGTCATCCGTTCCTTGGACAATATGGTCGGCGGCCACTCGTCTGCAACGAATGTCCACAGGTGGGACGGTCAGCACTTCCAATTCGATGCACAGCGGAGCACCTGGCCTGAGGAACCTCCTGATACGAGGAGGGTGTGGGAACGGTAGGGTCGGTGAAGCTACTTTGAAGCGTCAGTTTGAAAGTTCGTTGTATCATCCAGGTCGCCGCAGTAACGCATGCGCATAGACGGAGTATATAGTTTATGCTATAGTCTTGGCAGATATGGACAGTAACTATATAAGCCAGTTACAGGCTATCCTCCAGTCCGAAAGCTGGAGCCAGCAGCAGTTGGCCGAGCGGTTGGGCATCACCCATGCGGCACTCAACCGATGGTTGAAGGGCCGTGCCATCCCGCAACCCCGTCGCCGGCAGGCAATAGCCTTGCTCTACAGGGAACTGATCGGATTCCAGCCGCTGTTGGCTGCCCAGCGCAGACAGCTCGCAGCTAGGGCTCAAGGACTTCGGATTCGCGGTTTGTGGAAGAAAATCCGCGAAAGTGCTGACTTGTTGGATGAACTTCTGCTTGAGCATACATACAACTCGAATGCCATCGAAGGTTCGACCTTGACCAAGAAGCAGACGGAAGCGATCATCTTCGACAAGTCGCAGTTTGCCGACAAATCCCTGGTCGAGCATCTGGAAGCGACGAACCACGCAGCGGTACTGAGAGAGATCCTATTGGGATATTTCCCGATGCCGGTGTCCGAGGGGCTGATTCGGCAATTGCACCGGGCCTTACTGCAGGGAATTCGTGAAGATGCCGGTTTTTATTCCAAGCATGAGCGCGCCATTCGCGGGGTTGGTATTGCGCTCACCCATCCGAAGGATATTCCCGAGGAGATGGCTGGGCTGCTGAAGCGGTGGAGACCATGGGAGAGGCGTGGTGATGCTGTGCAGCCGGTTGCGCAGTTTCATGCTGATTTCGAACTGATTCACCCCTTCGGAGATGGCAATGGTCGCGTCGGCAGGTTGGTGATGCTTATCCAGCTGCTGAAGCGCGACTATCCTCCGGTGATCATCGAAAACACGCGTAAGGCTGAATACTACGAGGTTCTGGAATTCGCTCAGCGCAAGTCGGTCGAGCCCTTTACAGTGTTCTTGCTGGATGAAATGGAGCGTACGCACCTCGTGTTGCGGCAATATTTGCGCTGAGCCGAAAAGTTCTTTGTATTATCCAGTTTAGGCAGCCACAGTCAGAAAGGAGACGATAATCCATGGGAATCATTTTTGCCGACAACTCATTGTCGATCGGGAAAACACCACTGGTGAAACTCAACCGGGTGGTGCCGAGGGGGGCCACGGTGCTGGCGAAGATCGAGGGGCGCAACCCGTCCTTCTCGGTCAAATGCCGGATCGGTGCGGCCATGGTGTGGGATGCGGAGCAGCGCGGCGTGCTCGTGCCCGGCAAGGCGCTCATTGAGCCCACGAGCGGCAATACCGGGATTGCGTTGGCGTTTGTGGCGGCTGCGCGCGGCTATCCGCTGACGCTCACGATGCCTGAGACCATGAGCATTGAGCGGCGGAAGATCCTGAAGGCTTTTGGGGCCACGACGATCCTCACCGAAGGCGCCAAGGGCATGCGGGGGGCGATCGACAAGGCCCGCGACATCCAGCAGAGCGATCCGGCACGCTATGTGCTCTTGCAGCAGTTCGAGAACCCGGCCAACCCCAGGATTCACGAGACCACGACCGGCCCTGAAATTTGGGACGATACCGGCGGGGCCATCGATGTGCTGATCAGCGGGGTGGGAACCGGGGGCACCATCACCGGCGTGTCGCGTTATATCAAACAGCAACGGCATAAGCCGATCCTCTCCGTGGCAGTGGAGCCCTCGAGCAGTCCCGTGATCACGCAGCAATTGGCCGGTGCCGCCTTGCAGCCCGGGCCGCACAAGATCCAGGGCATCGGCGCGGGGTTCATCCCGGGGACGCTGGACCTGTCTGTCGTAGATCGGGTCGAGCAGGTCACCGATGCCGAGGCGATCGAGTTTGCCACACGGCTGACCAAAGAGGAGGGGATTCTCTCCGGCATCTCCTGTGGGGCCGCGGTGGCCGTGGCCGCTCGCTTGGCGGCGCACCCCAACTTCAAGGGAAAGACGTTTGTCGTCATCCTGCCGGATTCCGGCGAGCGGTATCTCTCGAGCGTGCTGTTCAGCGGGTTGTTTGATCCTGTCACGGGGCTCTAAGGCCCATCCGAGATACGATAGTTGAAGAGATCGATGGGTAGGGCGTCCAACCTCCGCGGGGCGTCGTTTGTCGTATGTGTCCTGCTCGCCTGCGGCGGTGCCAGGACGGTTACCGCGAAGACCTCGTTTGCCGGATGGTTCGAAGGGGCGGCCGGGTACGAGCAAGCGGTGCGGAAGCAGAAGGCGACGAAACGGCCGATGTGGGTGTACGTGTACACCGAATGGTGCCCCTATTGCCGGCGGATGAACAACGAGCTCTTGGCCTCGTCGAGCCTACAGAGCGCGCTTCCCAACGTCGTGCCGGTGGCGATCAATCCGGAGACTGGGTCCCAGGAGCGGGCGATCGTGGACCAGTTCGGTGCGAACGGCTACCCGTCATTTTTCGTGATTCCGGCCGGATCCCAGCAGGCGCAGAAGATCTCTCCCTATCGCGAGGTCGGCAAACAATGGGTCATGATGTCTCCCCAGGAATTCCTCCAGGCCTGCCGCCAAGCCGCGCAGCCGCCTCGGGAGAAGCGGCCTGCCTCCCGTCCGCCGGCGCAGAAGCCGGAGCAGGCCCCGCGCGCCGGGCCTGAGCAATCGCTCGCTGCTCAGGTCACGCTTTTCTTGGTGAGCGGCGAGGTGATCATCGGGAACTTGGTCGGCGAAACGGTCGACGAGGTCACCGTGGGGTCCACGACCGGCCAGTTGACGATCCGACGCGAAGACATCCAAGCCATGGAGCGGTGAGGCCGCGGGCCGATGCCGATCAGCCAAGCCCCCTGTTTAACACTCAGGGCATCGACCAATGAGAGAGGTTGTACATCGACGCGCTCCCGGGGTGAGAAGAAGAAGGAGTAGAGGCCATGTCTGGTGCATGCCCGAAGCAGCTCTCTTGGCTGGATCGATTCCTGACGGTGTGGATTTTCCTGGCGATGGCCATCGGCGTGGCGTTGGGCTGGGCTTATCCGGGGATCGAAGCCTGGCTCAATAGTTTTAGTGTCGGCACCACCAATATCCCCATTGCCATCGGCCTGATCCTGATGATGTATCCGCCGCTGGCCAAGGTGAAATACGAGAAGCTGGGTGTGGTCTTTCGTAACCGCCAGGTGTTAGCGCTCAGCCTAGTCCAGAATTGGCTGATCGGGCCGGTACTCATGTTCGGGCTCGGCATACTCTTGCTGCGTGGCTATCCAGAGTATCTAACCGGCCTGATCCTCATCGGCTTGGCACGCTGCATTGCCATGGTGATTGTCTGGAATGAACTGGCCGAAGGCGACACCGAATATGCCGCAGCACTCGTGGCCTTGAATAGCATCTTTCAGGTGTTGTTCTACAGCGTGTATGCCTACGTGTTCATTACGCTGCTTCCGCGGCTGGTCGGTTTGGATCTGGGGATGGTTCAGGTCTCTATGGCAGCGATTGCCAAGAGCGTTCTGGTCTATCTGGGCATACCGTTTTTGGCGGGATTTCTGACGCGCACTGCCTTACGGGGTGCCAAGGGAGATGCCTGGTACGAGCAACGCTTCATTCCGACAATCAGCCCGCTGACCCTCATCGCGCTGTTGTGTACCATCCTGGTGATGTTCAGCCTGAAAGGAGGGCTGATCGTGCGCATTCCGGGCGATGTGGTGAGAATCGCCATTCCGCTGACGATCTACTTCGTCGCGATGTTTTTGGTCAGCTTCTGGATGGGTAAGCGGATTGGGGCGAATTATGCCCAAACAACCACGCTGTCCTTTACCGCCGCCAGCAATAACTTTGAGCTGGCCATTGCCGTAGCCATTGCCGTCTTCGGACTCAACTCAGGAGTGGCGTTCGCCGCCGTGATTGGCCCGTTAGTCGAAGTGCCGGTGCTGATCAGCCTGGTGAGCGTAGCACGGAAGCTGCGGGGGTGGGGCTGGGGGACAGATGGCGGAAGCCGGGCTTAGAGCACCTAGCAGAATGCCCCGCGGCCGCGCTGGGCCTAGCGGCGAGGCCCGCCAGGCGCGAGGAGCGTGGCGTACAAGGACCCCCGGTACGCGAGCGACGAGCAAC
>JAGVGS010000158.1 GCA_020057015.1 Candidatus Omnitrophota bacterium
CGCAGCCGGCCCACCGCGCGCCGTCAAACAGGCCAAAGCACCCAGGCTCCTTGGCGTGAGCCAGCCACCGCAGCGTAGAGGCGACATCGGGCTGCGGCGTGAGCACCGCCCAGCGCTGCAGCACGGCGGCCTCCAGCGGGGAGGCCTGTGTCAGCACCCGGTGAATGGGCCGCACCACCAGGGCCGGATCCTCCATGGAGGCGAAATAGGTCATGACGGCCGGATACTGCTGGCGGTTAGCTAGGGCCACCTCGAAACGGTGGTGGCCATCCGCAATCAGCACCGCCACGCGCTGCAGATGAGCGACCACCGACTCCACCAGGGCCGGATCGGTCAGCGCCCATAAGCGGAGTGTTTCCCCGTCGCCGATCGCCGTCTCTATGGCCGGAGGTTGGCTCGCCATCGCGGCGGATAAGCGCTGTTGCACCTGAGCGCCCGGATCCGGGTAGATGCAGAAAATCGGCTCTAGGTTGGCCGGCACCGCAGCCAGGAGTTTGGTGCGATCGGCCTTAGGGGCCGAGAGCGTCATCTCATGGCGGAACACGGCAGGGGCAGCCTCCTGCTCAAACTGCAGCAGCGCGATGAACCCCAGCCGCGACACCCTCCGCTCGCCCTCGGTGAAGGTGTGCTGGATGAGATAGAGCGCTGGTGCCTCATCCTGCCGCAGCACCCCGTTCTGGCGCCACGCGGCAAAGTCGCGCTGGGTGCGCGTGTAGCGGTTTTCCTGCGTGGTATCGTTGGGGTATTCTTTGCCGAGGATGAGGCGAATGACGTTGTAGGGCGAGGCTTGATAGAGCTGTTCTTGCTGGGCAGCGTTGATCACGTCATAGGGCGGAGCCAGCACCGGGCTCATCTGGCCGCCTACCCGGGCGGGGTCATAGCGCAGCGCGCGGAAGGGTTGGATGCTTACCATGCGCAAATCTTACGGCTCATCGTGGTGATGACGGCAGGGGTTCATGCGCACGGACGTAGCCGGCACCACAATGTCGCTGATACAACAGGGGATCCAGACGGCCAGCACGATGATGGCGAAGGCCGGAAACAAGAGTCGCGGGTCGCTCATCCAAGCGATAAAACCGAAGGACATCAGATACAGCAGCGAGGCCGCGCTGCTGACGAAGACATGGGCCCCATGTGAAAACAGGTGGCTGCCGGTCAAGCGCTCCTCGGCCCAAAAGCCGCCGAGGATGCCCACCGCCAAAAACGGAAAAAACAGCTGCGGGTGATCGATCAGGCACATGTGCAGCTCCATGTTCTGTCCCAAGAGCCGGCCGCCGAGGTAAGGAAACACGTAGTCGCTCATCCCACAGGGGATCGTCGTGCCCAGCACTCCGACCAAGATTGCCCGCCAGAGATGACGCTCGTGCCGCCAAAACAGCGAGGTCGTGGCAATGGCACTCAGCATGATGTGCAGCGGGTGAAACAGGTGAAAGCTCGCGCGCGAGAGGCTGTACAGCTCCTCGGCATGCCCTTGATTCAGGTGCTCGGTGCCGAACCACCAGGCCCCGGCCATGGCAATGAGCGAGCCGATGATCGTGTAGGGAAAGTGATGCGTAAACTCCGTCACAATGAATTGCCAGCGCTGTTTCATCGCGTGGCGGCACTCCGAACCGCCAGCCAGCTCCCGAGGCCGGCCCCAATCATATTCGCGAATTGATCCCAACCACTCGCTGAGCGCCAAGGCAGTGCTGCCTGCATGAGCTCCATTAACGCCCCGTACCCTGCGCTGCCCACCCAGGTATGCCACCCCAGCTGAGCCCACGTATGCTGCTGCCGGCCTTCTTGCCGCGCGTGGCCCAGCAACCAGGCAAAGAGCAGATATTCGCCGAGGTGGATGAGCTTGTCAAGCTGGGGCACATCGGGAGCCTCCACCGTGATCGGCATGAGGGAGATCACCAAGATCAGCGCGGCATAGACCCCGGTCGCCGCGGCCCAGCGGTGCTGGCTAGTCACTGGACTTGCACTGCTTCGGGGTCTTGCAGTCGCTGGGCGCGCAGGCCCCCTTAGCCTTGGAAGACGACTCGTCCTTCGGCTTAGCCGAGGACTCGTCCTTCTTCTTGGCCTCGGTATACTTTTTGCTGCGGTAATCGGTGATGTAGAAGCCGCTGCCCTTGAAGAGAAAGCCCATACCCGAGCTCAGCTGCCGCTGCAGCTTGCCCCCGCACTTAGGGCACTTCGTCAAGGGCTTGGCGGTGATGGCTTGCAGCGCTTCCAGGCGCTTCTTGCATTGCTGGCATTGGTATTCGTACGTCGGCATACGGCTCCCCTATTTCCTACTTAGCGCTTCTTCCACCACTCGTGCAGCTTCGCCACAAACGACCGGCGCGTGGGATGCGCCTCATCGCCGGCCACCTTCCGGAACTCTTCGAGCGCTTTGCGCTGCGCGCCGGAGAGCTGGGTAGGTGTTTCCACGATCACCCGCACATGCAAGTCGCCATGGCCGCGGCCCTGCACATCGGGCAGCCCCTTGCCCCGCACGCGAAACACCGTGCCGCTTTGCGTGCCCGGCGGCACCTTCATGGACACCCGGCCATTCAACGTGGGCACGTCCAGCTCAGCCCCCAGCGCGGCTTGCGTAATATCGATGGGATACTCAACGAGCAAATGCGAGCCCTCGCGATGAAACAGCGGGTGCTCCCGCACGCTCAGGTGCACGTATAAGTCGCCCCGGCCGCGCGTGCCCTCCTCGCCCTCGCCCGAGAGGCGCAGCCGCATGCCGGACTCCACGCCTGCCGGCACCTTCACCTGTAGCTTGCGCTCCACCGCCACGCGGGCCTCGCCGCGGCACTTGGGGCAGGCTTTCTTGAGGCTGCTACCCTGGCCATTGCAGCGCGAGCAGGGCCGCGCCAGCACCATGAATCCCGCGGCCTGGCGCAGCTGCCCGGTGCCATGGCACTGGCTGCAGGTCGTGCGCTCGCCGCCCTCGCCGCGGCACGTCTGGCATAATTCGCGGCGCGGCACGGTCACGGTCCGCTCGATGCCGGTGGCGGCCTCTTCAAAGGAGAGCGGCAGCTCCATTTCAAGGTCTGCCCCGCGGCTGCCCCGCCGACCACCGCCGCCGGCCGCCGCGCCGCCGAAAAGCTGCTCGAAGATCGAGCCGCCCACGCCGAGGTCCTCGAAGATGCTCGAGAAATCGGCGTTGCGGAAGATGTCCTCCGTCGAGTAGCGCTGGTCGAACCCGCCGTGGCCGTACTGGTCGTA
>JAGVGS010000101.1 GCA_020057015.1 Candidatus Omnitrophota bacterium
CAAACCCCGGAGCCAGCACCACGCGCGCCCCGGGCGGCACCGTGGTCACGCCCGCCCCCACGCGCTCCACGATCCCGGCCACATCAGCACCCGGGATGTGCGGCAACTGGAGGCGATACGCCGGCAGGCCTTGGCGCAGCCAGCGATCGAGATGATTGACCGCACAGGCCTTCACTCGCACCAGCACTTGGCCGGCTTCCGGCACAGGGTCAGGCACCTCGGCGTATTCCAGCACGTCCGGACCGCCGTGTGCGCGAAACAGGATGGCTTTCATCCGGGGACAGACGCCGCGCTAGCTGAGCGCGTTGATGGTCGCTTCCAGGTCGTTGGTGCGCAGGACCAACATGGCGGCCGACTGGGCAATCGCTGCGGTGCAGTACGCGTATTCCATGTTGATGCCGGCTTGGGCCAGGCGCTCGGCCACCTGCCCCAAGGCGCCGATGGTATGGGGCACGTCCATGACCACGACATCGCGCCGCTGCACCATGGGGTGCAGCCGGCAGAGGACCTGCTCCGCGGCCTTCGGATCATCGACAATCAAACGCACGATCGCGTGGTCCACGGTGTCGAGGATCGACAGGGCGAGGATATTCACATGGGCCTGGCCCAATTCTTGGCAGGTTTTGGCTAAGGTGCCGGGACGGTTGTCGAGGAACACGGCAAACTGCGGTTGAATGCGGATCATGGGTTCAGCGGCCGCGGCGCTTGAACTGCGCCCAGGCCTCGCGCGCGCGCAGCGCCGAAGCATACCGGCCGCTGAAGCAGGGGACTCCCTCGACAAAAATCATCAGATGCCAAGGTTGGGGGTGGCCCGTGGTGCGCTCCAGACGCGCCGTATGCACACGGCCCTTCAGCGCAGCGATCTCCAGCACGCGGGCGGGTGTCCCCGGCCGGCGCGCAGCCGCGGAGGGGCGGACCTGGAGAAATTGCCGCAGCAGGGGCGGCGGGTTCTCCAGTTGAATGCCCACGTCGAAGAGAAACGGCGGCAGCGCGCGCAAGTCCAGCCGCTGCACCACCCACGCGACCCGACCGGTGCACTCCAGGCTGCGCAGCGAAGGTTGGGCCGCCGACATGCTGGCCGACACCAGCAAGCGCACCTGCGAGCGCACTTCCAGTATTTCGGCCAACCGCACGCACAGGCCGCCGTCGCTCACATTCACGCTGCGCGCAGGCAGCGGCCCTTCAGGGCGCAGCACGCGAATGGCCATACGGCGCGGCGCGTTAAGGCGCGCGCCGGCACGGCGCTCAGAGACGGCGAGGAGGGCCATGAGGCGTATTGTCGGCTGGTGCCGAAGCGGTGCGATCCCTAGCAGGCGGCGTCATCGGCGCTCATCGCTGCTCCCTGAGCACCTTCACGAAATCCTTGAAGATCGCCGGTGAGGGCCCGCCAGGCCAGGGGATGCCGTTGATGACATACGTGGGCGTGCTCGTCACCCCGACCTTCTGTCCATCCGCGATATCGCGGCGCACCGCCTCCATCCCCTGCCCGGTCTGCAGGCACTGCGTAAACTGCTCCATCTGCAGCCCCGCGCGCTCAGCATCGATCGAGAGATTGCGCACGTCGTAATCGTGGCCCTGCTCGAAGACGCGGTCATGGAACGCCCAGAACTTGCCTTGCAGGTGGGCGCACTCCCCGGCCGCCGCCACCTGGCAGGCCCCCGGATGCACCATCCGCGGAATCGCGCTGTTGCAGGAGGAATCGAGCGGATAATTCTTGAACACAAGGGCCGCATCCTTCGGGTAGCTCGCGAGCAGGATCGTATTGAGCTTCGCCGCCCGCTGGCAGGCCGGGCAGAAGAAATCGCTGAACTCGACCAGCTGAAGGCTGCCGGCCGGCGGCCCTTTCACCGGATCTGTCGCCACGTCGACACTGACGCGCGGCTGCTTGACCATGAATTCCCGTAGCTGCGTCTGCATACCCTTGAGGCTGCCGCGGATGGCATAGGTCGTCGACGCGTGCACGCCACTGACGCCCAGCACGCCCACCAGCATGGCGACCCACCATAATCCCGCTTCCCGGTTGATCGCTGAAGGGATGAGCGAGACGACGGCGGCCCCGGCTTGGCTCAACGTTGTTGGCAGTGACTGGCGCAATGACATGGCCGCCACCAGCAACAGGCTGGCATTGACGAGATACGTCAGCATGCAGAACGCGCAGTAAAAGCGGATCACCTGGGCCATCAGAAACAGCAAGCCGGCATCCACGAGCAGAAAGAGCGCGCTCAGAACCGTAATGAGCGTCAGGCTGCGGCGAGCCTGCTCCTCGGAGCTCTCGCCCCACGCCGTCAGCGTCAACACGAGGACGTAGCCCAGCACCCCCCACAGGGCCAGCGGCATGCCCAAGAAGGAGCCCCACGTGCCGGCCGTCACCGCGTGGCAATTGAGCAGGCCATGGCCCCCGGTGCAGACAGGCCCCCCGAGCAGCTCGCCGCGCAGGAGGCCGAGATGGATATAGAAAAGATAGCTGGCGAGCCCGAGGCCAATGAGGCTTAAGAAGGCACAAGCCAACAGCGGACGCTTGAATCGCATGCAGGTATTATTGACCAGTGGGCGCAAAAGTCAATCAGCGCGCGAGAAGGCTCACCGCGGCCTGGTACACGTCCTCCACCTCGATGGCCGTGAGGCACTTGAAGCCGATGTCGCACGCATGCGCGAGGCACGTGACACAGCCGACTTCCTTGTGCAGCACCACGTGTCCTTCACCTAGCGGGCCCCAGCGTCGGGGGGAGAGCCCAGCCTGATTGCGGCCAAAGAGGTCCACAACCGGCGTGCCCACGGCCGCGGCCAGATGCACCGGGCCGGAATCATTGGAAATCAGCAGCGCGCTGCGCTGCAGCAGAGCCGCGAGCTCGCGCACACGCAACCGGCCGGCCAGATTCAGCGCCGGGGTGCGCATCTGTCGGGCCACCGCGTCGGCATGCGCGACCTCCTGAGGCCCGGCCACCAGGCAGATCGTGACCCCGTGGGTTTGCTGCAGGCGGTCAGCGACCTGCGCAAAGCGCTCGGGCAGCCACCGCTTGGAAATGCAGCTGGCTG
Organism: Candidatus Omnitrophota bacterium; assembly: GCA_020057015.1. Taxonomy (GTDB): domain Bacteria; phylum Omnitrophota; class Gorgyraeia; order Aquiviventales; family Aquiviventaceae; genus JAGVGS01. The sequence continues at coordinate 3,037 of JAGVGS010000101.1, forward strand.
AGGGATGCACCGCCACCAGGCGCGTGGTGGCTGCCACCCCCTGCGCTGCGAGCAGCGCGTGCACCCGCTGCGCAGCCTCCGCAGACACCGGGACCATCGGCCGCGGGACGACACCGCGGATCCCTAAGGCCTCCAGCAGCTGTAGCGTGTAGGCCGCCTCGTGCACTTGGCCTTCCTGCTTGCGGTGCGGCACGCGATGCGTCAGCAGCCAGGCCATCTTGCGATTCCAGCCGATGCGAGTGGGAATGCCGGCCAGTCGCACCAGCCAATGCGAGCGGTGGCTGGGATGCAGCACCAGGGCCACCTCGCACTGCAAGCGGTGCAGCCGGCGAGCGAAGCGCCACGTGCCTAGCCACCCGCGCTGCGCGCCGGCTTTGTCATACACCAGCACCTCGTTGAGCGCCGGGTGGCCTTCCACCACCTCGGCGCACGCAGGTGAGACCAGCATGGCGATGAAGGCGTGAGGGGCCTGCGCCCGCAGGGCCTGCGCCACCGGCAGGGAGAGCACCACGTCGCCGAGGCGATCAAGCCGGACCAGGAGCACGCGCTTGAACTGCGGCACCGGCTTCATGGCTGGGGGGCCAGCAGCGCGGCCGCGGCCTCGTAGACATCGTCTGGGGCCACAAAGCGCATGCACTCGTGATTGAACCGGCAAAGGGCCTGCTCGCACGGCGCGCAAAACAGCCGCCGCTGCAGCACGCGGCTGCGCGGGGCGCTGGGCCCATACTTGAGGGCATCGGTGGGGCCGAAGAGGGCCACGGTGGGGGTGCGCATCGCAGAGGCTAAGTGCAGCGAGGCGGAATCATTGGTAATGACGACGCGGGCGCGCTGCATGAGCCGCGCCACCTGCCGGATCGTGGTGAGGCCCACCGCGCTGTGCGCGCGCTGCTGCATGCGGCTGAGGATTTCCTGGATAATCGGCTCCTCCTCCGGCTCGCCGGAGAAAACTACTTGCGCTTGGGCCTCGCCGATGAGGCGGTCGGCCACGCGCGCAAACCCCTCGACCGTCCAGCGCTTGATGTGGCTGCGCGCCCCCGGACAGATCACCACCACCGGCTGGCGCTCATCCAGCTTCCAGCGGCGCCAGAGCGCATCGATTTGCGCCGCATCTTTGGGTCCTGGCCAGAGGCCGTCTGCCGCCGAAGTGGAAGCCGTAGCCGGCGCGTGCATGCGCAGCGTCCAGAGATGGCGCGCGCGCATATGCCGCAGCGTCCGGGGTGGCCGTAGCAGGTAGCGCCAGGCGGCCAGCGGCTTGAGCAGCAGCGGGTAGGCGGTCTGACGCAGGTCCACCACCACCTGCGGCTGATAGCGCCAGAGCTCCCAGGCGAGTTTCATGCGCCCCAGCCCCCCGTCATAGCGGCCCATATCCACGAGCGTCTGGATGCGCGGGTCGCCTGCGAAGAGTGCTTGGGCGCGCGTGCCCACGACGAGGGTGAGATGTCCCTCGGGATATCGCTGCCGGAGTGCGGCCAGCACGTCGCTGGCCAAAATCGCATCCCCGATGTTCGAGGGGCCAATCAACAACAAGCGCGCCGGGGGCCTCATGGCGTCAATAGCCGGATCGCGGCGGCCAGCACTTCCTCGACCGTAATGGCGGCCATGCCAGGGTAGCGAGGATGGTCCGGCTGATAGCACGGGATCGTCGGACAGCAGTCGGGATGATGGAGCACCATGGTGCGCTCAGGCGCTCCCAGCGGACCGGTGAGGGCTGGCGACGTGGGGCCAAACAGCGCCACCACCGGGCGCTGCAGAGCTGCGGCCGCGTGCAAGACGCCGGTATCGTGCGTGATAATCAGCTGCGCCAGGGATAGGCATGCCGCCAGCTCACGCCAAGTCGTCTCGCCAGCGAGCAGCAGCGCGGGCACAGACAATCCGCGCTGTATGTCGCGCGCCAAAGTGTCGTCGCCGGGCCCGCCGGTGATCACCAGCCGGGCCTGCCGCTGACGCGCCAGCGTGTTGCCGACCGCCGCAAAGCGCTCAGGCAACCATTGCTTATGCGGCCAGTTCGCCCCGGGATGCAAGATCGGAA
>JAGVGS010000176.1 GCA_020057015.1 Candidatus Omnitrophota bacterium
CACGCCTGCGCCCTGGCCCTGCGCGAGGCCGGGGCCGCACGCGTGGTCGTGCTCACCGCCGCCCGCACCCTCCGGCCATGAGAACCCTGCGCCTCTACATCCTGCGCGAACATGCCGCGCCATTTTTCGTGACGCTCGGCGGCCTCACCGCCGCGCTGCTGGTGGGCAATATCATCAAGTTCGCAGAGCTGGTCATCGCCAAGGGCGTCAATCTCTTCGACATCCTGCGCCTGATCATCTATCTCATCCCGTACATGCTGAGCTTCACCGTCCCCATGGCCTGCTTGGTGGCCATGGTGCTGGCCTTTGGCCGCTTGAGCACCGACTATGAGTTGATCGCGATGCGCGCCTCCGGGGTCGCCCCCTGGCGCCTGGTCATGCCCATGATCGCGGTCAGCCTGGTCCTCAGCAGCCTCTTGCTCGTGATCAATGACCGCGTGGTGCCGCAATCCCGCCTCGCGTTTCGCCAGCAGATGAAGGCCATCGGCATGAAAAAGCCGGCAGCCTACCTCGAAGCCGGCACGTTCATCAAGGAGTTTGAGCCCTACACGCTCTATGTCTATCAGGTGGAGGGCCAGCGGCTGGCCAACGTGCGAGTCTACGAGCCGCAAGAGAACGGCCCCACCCGCACGATCATCGCCGAGCGCGGCGAGTTTGAGCAGTTGCGCAGCCACCGCGGGGTGCAGCTGAAGCTTTATGACGGCACGGTGGATGAGTGGGACCCCACCCGGCCAGGCTCGTTCTATAAGGTCACCTTCAGCACGTACGCGATGACGCTGCGGGCCGATCGGCCGGACCCTTCGACCATCAACAAGAAGCTCAAGGAGATGACGTTCAAGGAGCTGCGAGCCCACGCGCTTAAGTTGCAGACGCAAGACATCGACACGACGCCGATTGCCCTGGAGTTTCACCGCAAGATCGCCTCCTCGTTCGCCGCCGCGGTCTTCGTGCTCTTTGGCCTTGCCCTCGGCCTGCGCCTGCACCACCATGAGCGGCTCGTGATCTACGTGTGGGTGCTGGGGATTTTCATCAGCTACTATTGCTTCACGATCGGCATGAACGCGGCCAGCCTGAAAGGGTGGCTCTCGCCGTGGCTGGCGATGTGGATGCCCAATCTCGTGGGTGCGGTCATCGGCGGCGCGCTGGTGGCCCGCGCCGTGCGCCGCTAAAGCGCCTCCATGCGCCTGCTCGACCGCTACATCGCCCGGCAGCTGCTGCCGGTGTGGGTCTGGTGCCTCACCGTGTTCGTCTCCCTCAGCTGCCTCATCGACCTCTTCGAGCATCTCGATGAGATCCTGCGCTACCACATCACGGCCCAGACGGTGCTGCGCTACTATGTGAGTTTTGCCCCACTGGTGATCGTGCGCGCTTCGCCTTTAGCGCTGCTGCTGGGCGGCTCCTTCATCGCCATGCGCCTCTCGCGCTATCATGAGCTGCTCGCGATGAGTGCCAGCGGCACCAGCCTGCTGCGGGCCAGCCTGCCGTTTGTCTTCGTGGGCTGGCTGGTGAGCCTGATGATTTTCGTGGTGGGTGACGCGGTGCTGCCCGGGTCCCTGGCGACCTATGAGCAGCTGCGCCAAGAGGCTTTCCGCAGCAAGCAGGAAGAAGACCGCATCGAAAACGTGGCGATCATGGATGCCTCCAACCGGCTCTATCACGCGCGGCTGCTCGATCTTAAGACCAATGAGCTGCGGGATTTGACGGTCCTGGAGCATGATTGGCACAATACGCCGACCCGCAGCCTCTATGCGCACCAGGCCCTCTGGACCGCGCACGGCTGGCTGCTGGTCCACGGCACCATCTATGAAGTCGGCCCCCGAGGCGCGCTGCGCGGCGAGCCGGAGCCCTTCACCGAGCGGCTCATGCGCTTTCCGGTCACCCCGGAGAGCTTCCGGCGGCCGGACACGAAGCCTGAGATGATGCGCTACGCCAAGCTGCGACTATTGGTCACGCGCCTGAAACGGATCAAGATCAACAACTTGCGGCGCTATCAGACCGAGCTGGCCGCCAAGTTGACGCTGCCGCTCATGAACCTGATTGTATGCCTCATCGCCTTCGCCGGCTCCACCCAGCAACAGCTGCGCGGTCACCTGAAGGGATTAGGGACGAGCCTCGGCTGGGGAATGGCGTACTACGTGCTGGCCGCGGCCGGACAAGGCCTGGCCAAGGAAGGATTCCTGCGGCTGCCGGTGTGGTGGTGGGTGTGGTTGCCGCACGCCGTGGCGGTGTGGTGGTGTATCCGCACGCTGCGCAAGGCAGCTTAGTCCCTCTTGGGCGAGTCGGCCCTGCGTAAAACCGCTGGGCTCAAACACCTCGCCTGCGGGCTCGGAACTCGCCCAGCGGCTTTTACTCCGGGCCGCCGCGCCTAAGTCCGAGCTACGTGCCGACTTCCCAGCTCGAGAGGTACTTTTCCTGCGCCGGGGTCAGGCGGTCGAGACCCACCCCGAGCGCCTTGAGTTTCAGGCGCGCGATCTCCTGATCGATCTCCTTGGGCACCGGGTACACGTGCGGTTCCAAGTGCTTGGCGTGCTTCACCAGATACTCGCTGGCGAGCGCTTGATTGGCGAAAGACATATCCATGACGCCCGGCGGGTGCCCTTCTGCGCATGCCAGGTTGACCAGCCGTCCCTCCCCCAGCACGTTGATGCGACGGCCGTTCTTGAGGACGTACTGATCGATGCCCTGGCGCATTACCCGGTGGGAGTGGGCTAATTGCTTCAGCGCCGCCAGGTCGATCTCCACGTCGAAGTGGCCGGAGTTGGCAATCACCGCCCCGTCCTTCAGGCGCGCGAAGTGCTCGGCCCGCAAGACGGCCGAGCAGCCGGTGACCGTGACGAAGAAATCGCCCTGCGGGGCAGCCTCCTTCATGCTCATCACTTCAAAGCCGTCCATCACCGCCTCGAGCCCCTTGATCGGATCAATCTCCGTCACCACCACGCGCGCCCCCTGGCCCCGCGCGCGCTGGGCGAGCCCCTTGCCGCACCAGCCATACCCGGCAATCACAAACACCGAGCCGGCGATCAGCTGGTTCGTAGCGCGCAGGATGCCGTCGATCGTCGACTGCCCGGTGCCGTAGCGGTTGTCGAAGAGGTGCTTGGTGTCGGCGTCATTCACCGCCATCACCGGGTAGCGCAGCTTACGCTGCGCATCCAGGCTCTTCAAGCGGATGACCCCGGTCGTGGTCTCCTCGGTGCCGCCGATGACGGCCTTGCCAAAGCGCGCCGGCTCCTTGTGGATGGTGGAGACCAGATCCGCGCCATCGTCCATCGTCAGGTGCGGGGCCGTGCCCAGCGCCGTATGGATGTGGCTGTAATAGGTCTTGGTGTCCTCGCCGCGGATCGCGTAGACGCTGATCCCGTAGTCCTTCACCAAGCTCGCGGCCACGTCATCCTGCGTCGAGAGCGGGTTGGACGCGCACAAGGCGATCTGCGCCCCGCCGGCTTTGAGGGCCAGCATCAGGTGGGCGGTCTCGGTCGTGACGTGCAGGCAGCACGCCAGCCGTACCCCCTTGAGCGGCTTCTGCTTGGCCGCCTCGCGGCGGATCTGCCCCAACACCGGCATCTGCCGCTCGGCCCACTCGATCTTTGACCGTCCTGCCCCCGCCAGCGCGAGGTTCTTGATATGTGCCCGTGCAGCCACGATACGCCCTCCTGTTCGGCTCACTGATTACGAATGTCGGCGCGAGGCTTTCTTGATCTCGCCTACGCGGTCGAGCTCTTCCCAGCTGAACCCCTCGCCCTCGCGCCCGAAGTGCCCGTAGGCCGCGGTCTTGAAATACAGCGGCCGGCGCAATTTCAGCGTCCGGATAATGCCCAGTGGGGTCAGGTCAAAGACCTCCCGCACGATTTTGATCAGCCCCTGCTCGGTCAGCTTCCCTGTGCCGTGGGTGTTGATCATGATGGAAACCGGCTCGGCCACGCCGATGGCGTAGGCCAGCTGGATCTCGCACTTCTCGGCCAGCCCTGAGGCCACGAGGTTTTTCGCCACGTAGCGGGCCATGTACGCGGCGGAGCGATCCACTTTGGTCGGGTCCTTGCCTGAGAAGGCCCCACCCCCGTGGCCGATTACTCCCCCGTACGTGTCCATGATGATCTTGCGGCCTGTGAGGCCCGTGTCCCCCATGGGGCCGCCCACTTCAAAGCGGCCGGTCGGGTTCACGAAAATCTTGGTCTGCTTATCGAGCCAATGCTTCGGGATAATCGGCCCGATCACGAACTCGCGCATGTCGCTGCGGATCTTCGAGAGCGGCACCCCGCTGCGGTGGTGCGCGCTAACCACGATCGCCTCGAGCCGCGCGATGTGGCCCTCGTGATATTCCACCGTCACCTGCGTCTTGCCATCCGGCCGCAGGTAGTCCACGAGGCGCTGCTTGCGGACTTCCGCGAGGCGCTGGGCGAGGCGATGGGCCAGCATGATCGGCAGCGGCATCAGTTCAGGCGTTTCGCGCGTGGCAAAGCCGAACATCATCCCCTGATCGCCTGCGCCGCCCTTGTCCACCCCCATGGCGATATCCGGCGACTGCGCCTGAATGGCCGTCGCGACCCCGCACGTCTTGTACGCAAAGCCTTGCTCCGGCTCGACATAGCCGATGCGGTGCAGCGTCTCGCGCACGATCTGCGGGATCTCCACGTACGACGAGGTCGTGATCTCGCCGGCCACGAAGCACAGCCCGGTCGTGACGAGCGCTTCGCACGCCACGCGGCCGTTGGGGTCCTGAGCCAAGATCGCATCCAGCACCGCGTCCGAAATTTGGTCGGCGATCTTATCCGGGTGCCCTTCGGTCACCGACTCGGAGGTGTAAAAATGCTTCTGCATGGCCTGAGGCCTCCTTAATGCCGCGCGTGGCGCGGCCACTCGCGCTGCACTGTTTGATACGAGTCCAGGGCGCCGATGTCGTACCACGCCCCCGGCATCATCTCCCCATAGACGGCATCCTGCTCCACCAGCCACTTGATGAAATAGCCCGGCGCATCGGGATTGCCGCCGCCGGCCAAGAACGCCGAGATCTTGCCGTGCATGGCCGCCGGAAAATAATAAACGCACAGCGCCACCTCCCTGGAGGGCGGCTGCGGCGACTTCTCCACGAAGGCCGTGATCCGGCCGCTGGCCTCCCGGGTCACGACGCCGAACTGGGTGGCCGACGCCTTGGAGGACGCTGGCCAGAGACCGACCGTGGCATGGGGCGCGTGGCGCTGGGCCCTGGACACGAAATCCGCCAACGACCAGGCGAAGAGGTTATCGGTGCCCAGGACCAGCAGGTCATCGCCCGGCTGCCCCTGGGCGCGCGCCAGCTCCAGGTCCCGGATGGCCCCCAGGCGCGTCTCCACGGTAGTCGTCCCGTCATCCATGATCACGATCGGCGCCTTGCGCGCCTGCTGCCAGGCGTGGAACTGATCGGCAAAGCGGGCGTTCGTCACCAGCACGGTCGTCCGCACGCCGGGAACCTCGGGCAGCGTCTGAATCACGCCATCGAGGATCACCTGCGAGCCTTGCAGCGGCAGCAGCGCTTTGGGCCGATCGGTCGTCAGCGGGTACAAGCGCGTGGCATAGCCGGCCGCCAAGAGCACCACCGTGAGACCCATCGCCTATTCCACCAGCGCCGGGGCCGCCTGCTTGAGGCTGGCGATTAGATACGCTTCCACTTCCTTGCCGGTGCGCAGCTTCATGGCCTGCTCCACCGCCTGGCGGGCGAAGGAATACTCCACCGAGCGGATCACCTGCTTGACGATCGGCAGCTGCACCGGCGAGGTGGAAAACTCATCCAGCCCCATGCCGAGCAACAGCAGGCTTAAGGGCGGCTCACCGGCCATTTCCCCGCACATGCCCACCCAAATCCCGGCGGCATGGCCCACGTCGATGATCTGCTTGACCAGCCGCAGGATCGAGGGATGCGTGGGCTCATACAAATAGGCGATCTTTTCATTCACGCGATCCACGGCCAGCGTGTACTGGATCAGGTCATTCGTCCCGATCGAGAAAAAGTCGACTTCCTGCGCCAGCAGGTCGCAGGTCAGCGCCGCCGAGGGCACCTCGATCATGGCGCCCACCTCGAAGACCTCGGCAAAGGGCACGCCCTCGCGCTGCAGCTCCTGCCGCACTTCTTGGAAAATCTCATTCGCGCGGCGCAGGTCCTCCACCCCGGAGATCATCGGGTACATCATCTTGAGGTTGCCATGCACGCTCGCTCGCAGGATCGCCCGCAATTGCACGCGGAAGATATCCGGCCGCGCGAGGCTGAAACGCACCGCCCGCCAGCCCATGAAGGGGTTCATCTCCATGGGCAGTTGCAGCTGCGAGGCCAGTTTATCGCCGCCGAGGTCCATCGTGCGGATGATCACCGGGTGCGGCTTCAGCTGCTCGGCCACCGTGCTGTACGCCGCGAACTGCTCCTCTTCCGTGGGGAAATCCGGCCGGTTGAGGTAGAGAAACTCGGTGCGGAAGAGGCCGATGCCCTGCGCCCCGTGCGCGATCACCGAGGGCACCTCATCGGGCAGCTCGATATTGGCGGCCAGGATCACCTGGTGGTGGTCCAACGTCTCCGCCGGCAGGTCTTTGAGCTGCAACAGCTGGCGGCTGGCCTCCTGGTAGCGCCGCTGCTCGAGCTTATAGCGCTCGATCGTGGCCTCATCGGGATCCACGAGCACGTCGCCGTGCCCCCCGTCGATGATCACGAACACCCCATCGCGGATGCGCTTGGTGGCCACCTGCAGCCCCACCACCGCCGGGATCTCGAGCGACTTGGCCATGATGGCCGTGTGGCTCGTGCGCCCGCCGACGTCGGTCACAAAGCCCAGCACGTACTGCTTGGGCATCTGGGCGGTCTCCGAGGGCGAGAGATCCCGCGCGATCACGATGGCCGCGTGATCGAGCTGGGCCAGCGTGGCGTGCTGGCGGCCCATGAGGTTGCGCAGCACGCGCCGGCGCACGTCTTCGATGTCCGCCATGCGCTCGCGCAGGTATTCATCCTCGGTGCGCGAGAAGGCCTTCAGGTGCCGGTGGATCACGTCGTTGAAAATCGTCTCGACATTGAGCTTCTCCGTCCGCAGGCCCTGGATGATCTCTTCGCGCAGAGATTGATCCTCGAGCACCAAGAGGTGGGCGTTGAGAATTTCGGCATGCTCCTGGCCCAGCTCAGTGGCCACCTTCTTCTGGATCCCGACGATCTGATGGCGGGTCTTGATGAGGGCTTCCTCGAGCCGCAGCATTTCACTGGGCACCTGGGCTTCGGTGATCGGCCGCTTGGGAATCGCAGGCTCTTCGCTGTCGAAAAACAGCGCGCGGCCCATGGCCACCCCTGGCGCGGCCGGGATCCCCTTCAGCGTGGTCATCATCCGGCCGCGGGGTGTTCGGAGAGCGGCTCGGTCACCAGGCGCACGAG
>JAGVGS010000125.1 GCA_020057015.1 Candidatus Omnitrophota bacterium
CAGCTGATGCCGCAGGTGGCAGCCCTTGCCCAGCAGCGCGGGTGGCGGTACGCGTTCACCTCCTTTGCAGCCGCCGAGCAGACGGCCCCGTTTGTGCGCGGGGTGGCGACGGTGGCCTGGTACACCGAGGCGGCTATCCTGCCGCCGGCGTGGGCCGAGGCGCTGGATCTGCGGCCGGTGGATGCCGGGCCGAATGTGCTGATCCTAACGCCGCAGGATGAGGGGGTGTTCTACCGCGCGCAGCCCACCCCGGCGGGACAGTTGGTGGGCACCGTGCAGATGTATCTTGATTTGCGCCGTGAAGCAGGCCGCGGCCAAGAGCAGGCCGCTTTCCTGCGCCAGCAGCGGATGGCCTTTTGATGGCCATGGCGGCCGAGCGGAGCGCCCAATCCTACGGCCCGGCGGTGACCGCGGCGTCTAAAGCGGTCTTGCTCGAGCTGTTGACCATCCTGCGCCGCTATCACGAAGCCTTTGTGCTGGTGGGCGGGTGGGTGCCGTATTTCTTGTTGGCACAGCACCGGCCTGCCGGCGATACGTTTGAACATGTCGGCTCCATCGACATCGATCTGGCGATCGATCCCGCGCGCGTGGACCCGGAGGCGTACGCCACGATGGTGGCCCTGCTCACGCCGCATGGCTACCGGCCGGTGCCCAGCGGCCGCGCAGCCAGCCTGCCGGCGAGCCTGGAGCGCACCGTGGCCTCGCCGGTGACGCGCAAGCCGTACACCATCCGCGTGGACTTCCTTACCGGCACGGCCGTGGAGGGCCCACCGCGGGCCGTGCCCATTCAGGAGAGCTTGCTCGCGCGCAAGCTCAAAGGCTGCGACGCGGCGTTTACACACGCGACGACGATCGCCCTCTCCGGTGTGCTGCCGGAGGGCGGGCAACTGACCGTGCCGCTGCGGATGGCCGATGTGGTGGCCTGCCTGACCATGAAGAGCATCGTGCTGGGCGAGCGCTTTCGGGAGAAAGACGCGTATGATCTCTACGCGGTGATTGCCCATTATCAGCGCGGCCCGCAGGATGTGGCCGCGGCCCTGCGGCCGTATCTGACCGAGCCCCTGGTGGCGGAAGGGCTGCGGTGCCTGCGCGAGGCCTTCGCGAGCCGCCAAGCCCATGGCCCGGCCTGGGCCGCGCAGTTCCAAACGTCCCCGCGTTTCGCGGCCGAATATGAACGCCGCCTCACCGAGGCGTTCCTGACGGTGGAAGAGCTCTTCCGCCAGCTTGCGCCCGATGGCGCCAGCGGCTAAACTGATACCTAACTTGCCCTCAGCTCACCCGTGACAGAGGAGGCCCCATGGCAGGATCCCGCAGGCGCAAGACCTTCTTCATGGCGCTGCTCATCATGCTGGGCGCGTGCTGGTTCTTGAAGAACACGCTGGTCAAAATGGCGGTGATCGGCGGGGCGAAGGCCATCACCGGCCTGGACGTGTACGTGGCGGACATGAACCTGGGGCTGCTGCGCTCCGTGGTGCACATCCAGGGGCTGCGCGTGGGCAACCCGTCGGGCTTCAACGAGCCGGTGATGATCGAGCTGCCGGAAATCTATGTCGAGTACCGGCTGGGCAGCTTGCTGCGCGGGGCCCCGCATTTCGACCTCGTGCGGCTGCATCTGGATACGCTGACGGTTATCAAGAATGCCCAGGGGCAGGTGAACCTCAGCAGCATCAAAGCGCTGCAGCAACCCCCGGCGACAAAGCCCGCCACGCCTGAGGCGCCCAAGACGCCGGCCAACGCCCCGGAGTTTCGCATCGATACGCTGCAGCTCAAGGTGGGGCGCGTGGTGTACCGAGACTATTCGCGCGGGAGCCAGCCGCAGGTGCGGGAGTTTGCCGTCAACATCGATGAATCGTTCAAGCACATCACCAACTCCTACGCGTTTGCCGGGATCGTGGTCAGCCGGGCGCTGATGAAGACGACCCTGGCACAATTGGGGGCGCTCGGTGACCTGGATGTGCGGGCATTGCAGGCAGACGTGACCGGCCTGCTGAAGCAATCCGCTGCCGACATCTTGCCTACGGCCGAAGCTCTGAGCAAGACGGCCGGCGAGGCGGGGAAGAAGGCAGCCGGCGCGGCGACCGAGACCGTGGGGGCGGCCAGCGAAGCGGTGGGTGAGGCGGCCGGCGCGTTCAAGAAACTCTTGGGGAACTGACCATGGGAAACATGATCGAGGTCGGCAGCATCCTGGTCGTGCTGGTGGTGATGTTTGCCGGCCTGTGGCTGATCGGCTGGGCGTGCGGCGACTTCACCCGGAAGCGGACTTAAGCGCGCGGGTAAGCAGCGCGCGGCCGCCCTCGGACAGCCGCAGTTCAAGGGCCAGCGCCTGCGCGCGCGGGCTCATTTTGCCCCACGCTTTGCGCAGCACCTCAATCATTTTCTCATCCGGGGTCTTGGCTTGCAGCTCGTTGAGCTGCCGCTCCAGAAAGACCAGGCACAGCGCATCTTCCAGCGTTTGCATCTGTGGATCGGTCAGGGGCCGCTTTTTGAGCACCAGCGCTTGCACCGGCTCAATGTCCTGCGGCGGGTAGCCGGCTGCCGCAAGAATCTCGCCCAGGCGCTGCGCGTGCCGCTGCTTCAAGACCTCGCGCCACTTGAGATAACCGGCCCGGGTCATCGGATAGCGATCGCGCGGCAGCAGCCAGCGTTCAATGTGCTGACCGGCTGCGGCCAGCCGGAGCGCTTCAGAGGCGTCTGGTTGTAGCCGCAGCACCCAGCCGAGCAGCCACTGGGCATAGAGGAGTTCGTACGGCTGGCGTTGCCCATCGACCGCAATGAGATGCGGATCAGCCGCGTTAGCGTGCGCAATGGCGGCCAAGGCGTGCGCCGTGCGCGTCGGCAAGCCGGGGTGAGTCATGCGCATAGCATAGCATCCGAATCGGTGAGCGTCATCTGCAGATCATGAACCCCAGCACTACGACGATCGGCTTTGCCGGGGCCACGGTGGCCCTGTTCGAGTCTCGCATGGGCGAGGCGATGGCCAAGAGCATCGCCTCGCATGGCGGGGTGCCCCTACCTGCCCCGGCGATGCGGGAAGTGCCCCTCGCCGGCCACGCACCAGTCGCCTCCTTCGGCCAGCAGTTGCTCGCCGGACAGATCGATGTCCTGATTTGCCTCACCGGGGTGGGCGCTCGGATGCTCTTGGAAGCGCTCACGAGCCTCTTTGCCGATGACCGATGCGTGGCCGCGCTACGACGCACGACGGTGGTCGCCCGCGGCCCCAAGCCCATCCGTGTGCTGAAAGAATACGGCATCCCCGTGACCCTCAGCGTGCCGGAGCCCAACACCTGGCAAGAGATTCTCCAGACGCTGGATTTTGATGAGCGTAGCTTGAATCTTTCGGGCCGCACGGTGGCGATCCAGGAGCATGGGGCGATGCCGCAGCTGCTGATCGAAGCGCTGCAGGCGCGCGGGGCTCGCGTGCTGCGCGTGCCGGTGTATCGTTGGGCCCTGCCGGAGGATACGCAACCGCTGGAGCGGGCGATTCGGGCCATGCTCGACGGCCGCGCGCCCTTTGCGTTGTTCACCAACGCGGTGCAGGTGCGGCATGTGATGGACTGCGCGCGCGGCTTGGGGCTGGAAGAGCGGCTGCGCGAAGCGTGTGGGCGCATCGTGATCGGCTCCATCGGCCCGACGACCAGCGAAGAGCTCTATGTCCAGGGCTTGCACGTGGATTTCGAGCCCGCGCATGGCAAAATGGGCCCGCTCATCGATGAGCTGGCCCGGTGCGCTGCCGCCCTGCTGGAGGCCCGTCGGGTGCTGCAGCGGGTCGTGCCGAAAACCGCGGCCGTGCCGCAAGATCGATCCCGCCGCGTCCAGTCTCCCTTCCTGAAAGCCTGCCGCCGGGAGGCGGCCCCGGTGACGCCCATCTGGCTCATGCGCCAAGCCGGGCGCTACATGCAGGAATACCGCGAGATCCGCAGCCGCCTCTCGTTTCTCGAGCTGTGCAAGCGGCCGGAGCTGGTCGCCGAAGTGACCGTGACCGCGGCCGAGCGGCTGGGGGCGGATGCGGCGATTTTGTTTTCCGACATCCTGGTGATCGTCGAGCCGCTAGGGCTGGGGCTGGAGTACAACGCAGGCGAGGGCCCGGTGATCTCCGGGCCGGTCACCAGCGGGGCGGATATCGACCAGCTGCGCGAGCTGGCGTTGGAACCTCTGGAGTTCGTCTTTGAGGGCATCCGCCAGACGCGCGCAGCCTTGCGCCCGGAGCTGCCGCTGATCGGCTTTGCCGGCGCGCCTTTCACGCTGGCCTCCTACATTTTGGAGGGTGGCAGCTCGAAGCTGTTTCTTGAGACGAAGCGGCTGATGTACGCTGACCCGGGCGCGTGGCATGCGCTGATGGAGAAGATCAGCCGCGGGTTGGTGCGGTTTCTCAACGGGCAGATCGCTGCTGGGGTGGATGCCGTGCAGCTGTTTGACAGCTGGGTGGGCTGCCTGAGCCCGCACGACTACCGGGAGTTTGTGCTGCCGCACACGCAGCGGGTGCTGCAGGGCCTTAATCCCGGCGTGCCGATCATCCATTTTGGCACCGGCACGGCAGCGTTCCTGCGCGAGCTGCGGCAGGCGGGCGGCGATGTCATCGGGGTGGATTTCCGCGTGAGCCTGCAAGAGGCGTGGCGCACGATCGGCTACGACCGCGGCATCCAGGGCAATCTCGATCCGGTGGCCTTGTATGCCCCGGTGCCGGTGATCCGGCAGCAGGTACAGCGCATCTTGGACGAGGCGGCCGGCCGGCCGGGGCATATCTTCAACCTCGGCCACGGGATTCTGCCCACGACCCCGGTCGATCACGTGCGGGCACTCGTCGATCTCGTCCATGAGCTGAGCCGACGATAAAACCCCGACGATTGGTGATCATCGGCGGCGGCATCTCAGGCCTCGCCACCGCCTACTATGCACAGCAACGGGCGCAGGCGCTGGGGTGCTCTGTCGACATCATGGTGTTGGAAGCTGGCCCTCGGTTCGGAGGGCTCATTCAGACGCGCCAACAGGAGGGCTGCACATTGGAGCTCGGGCCGGACATGTTCCTGACCGAGCAGCCCGAGGTCAGCGACCTCTGCCAAGCCCTCGGGCTCGCCGATGAGCTGATCCCGCCGCAGGCCGCCCACCGGCGCAGCTTCATCGCGCGTGGCGGGCGTCTCATGCCGGTGCCTGAGGGGTGGTTTTTGCTAGCACCCCGCCGATGGCGTCAGTTCTTCACGCACGATCTGCTCAGCTTTCCCGGCCGCGTGCGCATGGCCTGCGAACCGTTCATTCCACCGCGGCGGGATGGAGTGGAGGAGAGCGTGAAGGAGTTTATTGCGCGCCGTTTTGGGCGTGAGGCCTTTGAGCGCGTCGGCCAGCCTATGGTCGCGGGCCTGTACACCGCCGATGCCGCGCGCTTGAGCCTGCAGGCCGCGATGCCTCGCTTTGAGGCGATGGAGCAAGAGTGCGGCAGCGTGTTCCACGCCTTGCGCCGGG
>JAGVGS010000122.1 GCA_020057015.1 Candidatus Omnitrophota bacterium
CACCTGCAGCACGAGTGATTTGCCGTCGCAATCCAGCAGCACCTGCTGCAGCGTCTGAATATGCCCGGAGGTCTCGCCTTTTTGCATCAGCTTCTGCTGCGAGCGGCGGTATACGTAGACCGTGCCGGTCTCGAGCGTCTTGCGCAGCGCCTCGCGGTTGAGGTAGCACAGCGTGAGCACCTGTTGGCTCGGCACATCCTGAATGATCGCCGGCACCAGGCCTTGTTCGTTCCATTGGATCTGTGCCAGCAGCGCTTCGCTGGCTTTCCAAGTCGTCATAGCCGCACCGTCACGTGGCATCCCCGCACATGCTCCTTCACTTGCCGCACGCTCAGCTCGCCGAAATGAAACAGCGAGGCGGCCAGCGCCGCATCCGCCTTGCCGAGAGTCAGCGCCTGGGCAAAATGCTCGAGCGTGCCTGCCCCGCCGGAGGCAATGACAGGAATCCCCACGGCCTCGCTGACTTCGCGGGTCAGCTCTAAATCATAGCCGCTTTTGGTGCCGTCGCGGTCCATACTGGTCAAGAGAATCTCCCCGGCGCCCCGTTGCTGTGCTTCCTTCGCCCAGGCCACCACATTCTTGCCCGTGGGCGTCCGCCCGCCGTGCGTAAACACCTCCCAATGATCGCCTTGCCGCTTGGCATCAATCGCCAGGACGATGCATTGGTTGCCGAAGCGACGGGCCGCGGCATCCAGCAGTGCCGGCTCCTCTACCGCCCGGGTGTTGATGGAAACCTTATCGGCCCCGGCATTGAGCAGCGCCCGGATATCATCCACCGTGCGGATACCGCCCCCCACGGTCAGCGGCATGAAGGCAAGCGCCGCCGTCCGCTCGACCACATCCAGGATAATCGGTCGCTGTTCATGGCTGGCGGTAATATCCAAGAAAACCAGCTCATCGGCCCCAGCATCGTTGTACGCCTTGGCTGCTTCGACCGGATCACCCGCGTCGCGCAGGCTCACAAACTTGATCCCTTTGACTACGCGCCCTTTATCCACGTCGAGGCACGGAATGATGCGCTTGGCGAGCATCAGACCCCCTGCGGCCCGAGCAGCGCGATCGCCTCGGCCACCCCCACCGCTCCTTCATAGACCGCTTTGCCCACGATCACGCCGATGACCCCTTCGGCTTCCAGGGTCTTCAGCTGCTGCAAATCCGCCATCGAGGAGACCCCGCCGGAAGCAATGAGCTGCACCGGCGCAGCCGCCAGCACTTCTCGCAGCAGCGCAACGTTGGGACCTTGCATCATGCCATCGCGGCTGACATCGGTGCAGATGATGGTCGCTACGCCCGCCGCGTGCATCTCCTTCACGAGATGGCCCGGGGTCACCCCGGTGCCTGAAACCCAGCCGCGCGAGACCACCTGTCCGGCTTTCGCATCGATCGCCACCGCGATCTTGGGCCCATAACGTGCGGCGGCCCGGCGCACAAACTCCGGGTCTTCGCACGCCTTCGTGCCCAGCACGACCCGTGCGGCCCCAACGGCCATCGCCCGCTCCAGCGTTTCCTGCGTCCGGATGCCGCCGCTGAGCTCCACCTGAATGCCGCACGCCTTGATCACGCGCTGCGCCACCGGGAGATTGATGTAGGTCCCGTCAAAAGCGCCGTTGAGATCGACGACATGCAGCCACCGCGCCCCAGCCGCTGCCCAGCGTTGGGCGACTGCCACAGGATCTTTCGAGTACACCGTCACTTGGTCGCGCTTGCCTTGGGCCAGGCGCACCACTTGCCCGTCCAACAGGTCGATCGCCGGCAGCAAGATCATCACTCAGGCAGCCGGACAAAGTTCTCGAGCAGCTTCAGGCCCACGGCCTGGCTTTTTTCCGGGTGGAATTGGGTCGCAAACAAGCGATCCTGCCAGACCATGGCCGTGAATTTGCCGCCGTAGTCAGCCTCGAGGGCTACGATGTTGCGGTCTTGCGGCACCGCATAATAGGAGTGCACAAAATAAAAGAAACTCCACGGCGGGATGCCCTGCAACAGCGGACATGCCGCAGCACCGCTGACCTGGTTCCACCCCATGTGCGGCACCTTCAAGGGAGGCTTCACCTCAAAGCGCTTCACGGTGCCGCGCAGCAGGCCTAGCCCCTTGGCGCCGCCACCTTCTTCGCTCGTCTCAAACAACAGCTGCAGCCCCAGGCAAATGCCCAGATACGGCACCTTGGCCTCAATGCGTGCGCGGATCGGCTCAATCAGATGACGGCGCCGCAGCTCGCTCATCGCCGCGGAGAACGCCCCGACGCCCGGCACGATGAGCTTGGCTGCTTGCGCCACCTGGGAGGGCTCGCTGGTCACGCACACCGAGGCCCCCACGGCCTCGAGGGCCTTGGCGACGCTGCGCAAGTTACCGGTTCCGTAATCAACCACCGTGATCATGGGAAGTGTGCAGGACCCTGCCGCCTGAGGAGACTCTTACAGGCGCCCTTTGGACGAGGGCACGCCTTTCCTGCGCGGGTGCTGGCGCGTGGCCTGCTCGAGCGCCTTGCCCAGGGCTTTAAAGACCGCCTCCACGGTGTGGTGGAAATCGCTGCCGGCGAGGATGTCGATGTGCAGCGTAGTCTTGGAGGCCCGCGTAAAGGACTCGAGGAAGTGCTCCGCATCGCCCCATTGATACGCGCCGCGCGAGCCTGTCGGCCGCTTGGCGACCTGGGCCGGGCGCGCATCGCGCACCACGAGCTTAGGCCGGCCGGAGAAGTCCACGACCACGCGCGCCAGGGCCTCTTCCATGGGCACGTACGCCCAGCCATAGCGGTTGATGCCCTTGCGGTCGCCCAAAATCCGGTCAAACGCCTGCCCGAGGGTGATGCCGATGTCCTCGTTGGTGTGGTGCACATCGATGTCGAGATCGCCCTTGCCCTTGACCGTCAGGTCAAAAAGGCCGTGCGTGCCCAAGAGGGTCAGCATGTGGTCGAGAAAGGGCAGCCCGGTACTGGCCGAAGCGCGCCCCGCCCCATCCACATCCAGGGTGAGGGTGATCTGGGTCTCTTTGGTTTTGCGCTGAATGGTGGCGCGCCGTGTGCTCATGGGGCTAACCGCACCTTCACCGCGTCAAAATGCCGCGGCATATTTTCGATCGTCGTCAAATGCTCTATCGGCTCTCGCATCCGCTCGAGCGCCTTCTTCGTGTAGGCGATGAAATGGGTCCGGCGCACAAAGTCATCGAGGCCTAAGCCCGAGAAGGCCCGGCCCGAGCCGCCCGTGGGCAGCACATGGCTGGGGCCAGCCACGTAGTCGCCGACCGTGGTGGGCGAATAGGGCCCGAGGAAGATCGCCCCGGCCGTCGTGACCCGCTTGGCGAGCTTTTGCGGCGCCCGCAACAGGATTTCCAAGTGCTCGGGGGCCAGTTGGTTGGCGGCCATGACCGCTTCATCGAGATTCTTCACCAGCACGCAGTAACCGGTGTGCACCTGCTTGCGCGCCAGACGCGCCAGGTCGCGCGAAGGCGTGATCAAAAAGCAGAGGCCTCCCACATGCTCGCTCTCGCCCAGGAGATCCGCGATGACGTACTGCGGGTTCGAGGAGCGATTCGCGATGACCGCCACCTCCGAGGGCCCGGCGATGGTATCAATCGCCACAAAGCCGAAGACCTGGCGCTTGGCCTCGGTCACGTACACATTGCCCGGACCCACGATCTTATCGACCTTCGGGATCGACTTGGTCCCGAACGCCAAGGCCGCAATCGCTTGGGCACCCCCCATCCGGTAAATCTCATCCACGTCCAAGAGGCTGGCCACCGCCAGGATGTGCGGGTCCACGCTGCCGTCTTTCCGTGGCGGCGTGGCCAGCACGATGCGCTTCACCCCAGCGCGCTTGGCCGGCACCACGGTCATGTAGACCGTGGAGACGAGGCTCGCCGTGCCGCCGGGAATATAGATCCCCACGCGCTCGATCGGGTCGAATTTCTCGCCCACCACCACCCCGTCGCTGTCCACATGGCGCACCGGCTTCAGGCGCGGGTGGCTGTAGAACGCCTGCACATTCTGGATCGCTTGCTTCAGCTGCAGCGCGAACTTAGGATCCAGGTGCTGGAACGCCCCTGAGATTTCGGCCTCGGTGACGCGTAGCTGCTTGGGGGCAAGCTTCACCCCATCGAACTTACGGGTAAATCGGATCAGCGCCTCGTCGCCATGCTGGTGCACCTGGTCGACGATGTTGCGCACGCGCTCTTCCACGCGGGGCCGCCGCGCGGTCTGCCGCGCGCACAAGCGCTGCCACTCCTTGCTGCGGGTCGAAATGACTTTCATGACGTTTGCTCCAGGGCTGCACGCACCAGTTCTTCCATCCGTTTCATCGCCGCCGGAATGCCCGCCGGATCCTTGCCGCCGGCCTGGGCGAAGTCCGGACGCCCGCCGCCGCTGCCTTGCGTCAGCGGGGCCACCGCTTTGACGATCTGCCCGGCATGCAGCCGCTTGGCCAGGCCGCCGGTGGCCGCCAGCACGAGGCTGACTTGCCCGGGCCCTTCGCTGGAGGCCAGGCACACCACCCCTTCTTGCGGCAGCGAGCGCTTGATCGCATCGGCCAGCATCGAGAGCAGCTCGCGATCCGCCTGTTTGATGATGGCGCTGACCAGGGTGATGCCATTGATGCGCTTGCCCTCGGCCACCAGGCGCGCCGCTTGAACCTGAGCCAGTTCCTGCTGGAGTCCCTTACGGTCGCGCTCCAGGCGCTTCATGTGCTCGAGCAGTTCTTCCAACCCGGTGACGATCTCTTCGGCCGGCCGGCCCAGCCGTTGGGCCGCCTCATGCAGCAGCCGCTGC
>JAGVGS010000085.1 GCA_020057015.1 Candidatus Omnitrophota bacterium
CTGCATCAAGGCCTGGCCCATCTTGCCTGTCCCAATGAATCCAATCATCCTCATCCTCAAGTGTCAGACACTTCAGGTGTCAGGCACTTCCAGTGCCTGACACTTTTGTGGCCCGCGTGCCGAAAATGGCCGTGCCCACGCGGATCCAGTCCGCGCCTTCCTCAATCGCGACTTCAAAATCAGCCGACATCCCCATCGATAGCCGCAACGCGCCCGGGGCCAGCTGCAGCTCCTGTTGCAGCCGATCACGCCATGCGCGCAGCGCGCGAAAATGCACCCGCGCGTCTTCGGGCTGCGCACTCCAGGGCGGGATCGTCATGAGCCCCACCCACTGCAGATGCGGCCGCTGCAGTGCGGCGCGCGCTAAGTTCGGCAGCGCCTGCGGCAGGCAGCCGAATTTCGTGGCCTCCCCGGCCACATTCACCTGCAGCAGGATAGACAGCGGCTGCTGCCGGGACGCCACCGCACGCTCGAGGGCCTCCAACAGCCCCAGCGAGTCCACCGAATGGATGACCTCAAAGCCCGCCGCGGCCAGTGCTGCCTTGTTGCGCTGCAAGTGACCGATGAAGTGCCGGCGCTGCGGCGGACGCGTCAGCGCCGCGCGCTTGGCGAGCGCTTCCTGCACGCGGTTCTCGCCCATGTCGGTCAATCCCAGATCAATCGCCGCTTGAATGACGGGGGCCGGCACGCCCTTGGTAACGCCGATCAAGGTCACGGCATCCGGCGCGCGGCCCGCACGGACGCACGCCTGCGCCATGCGCGCGCGGATAGCTTGCAAACGAAAGCTCAGGTCGGCGGCCATGACCGGGTGATAACGGTAGGCTACTCTAGCACAGCGTCGCAAAAACCGTCAACGAAAGCCGCTAGGCGATCCGAGGCGTCGGCCAAAGCGCTACACCAGGTGCTGGGGGCTTGCTTGGCTGGACGTCGCGCAAGCCGAGCGGCCAGGTCTGTGAGCGAAGCGAGCAGGAGCGAGGCTGAGCGAGAGCGCGGAGGCCACGGTGGGGCCGACGACGCGGTCAGACAAGCAAGCCCCCAGCACCGAACGCAGGAGTGTTCAGAAGTACTCGGTGAGGAGCGTGCGCGTGCGGTGCAACAGGCGGTTGAATAAGTCGGTCGGCTGCAGGGCGGCCCCGCCGGAGACGTGCGTGGCTTGCTCGAGTAGCCCGATGGCCGCCGTGAGGCTCACCTGGCGCGAGAGATCGCCAAAGCGCTGCGTGCGGCTGCTGCGGGCAATGGCCGTCTTCACCCCGGTGAGCCGCTCGATGGCTTCCACGAAGCCATCGGCCAAGCCGCCGCGGCCCATCACCCACACCTGATCGGGCTTCGGCTGGCCGGCGAGTAACGTGGCCAGCGGTGCTTCGAGCTGCTGCCACGAGGCTTCGATGAGCGTGGTGGCCTGCTCGTTGCGGCAGCCCCGGCCTTCCAGGTTCCAGACACTGGCCTGCTCGAGGGTGGCCCCCAGGCGGCTGGCGATCTGCAGCGCGGTGCGCACGCCGCCCACCGGCACCGTCACCGACCCCTGCAAAACGCCTTCGGCGATCAGCCCTAAGTCGGTCTGCAACCCGCCCACATCGATGAGCAGCACCCGTGCCTGCGGGGGCACCTCTTGCGCCACCGCAGCCCAGGCGGCGACTAGCGCATACGTAAGCTGGGCGACTTCCAGGCCCGCGGATTCCACTGCCTGCACCAGTGCGCGGCGCGCTGAAAGCGGCATGGTCACAATATGGAAACTGCCCACCAAGCGGCTGGCGCTGAGGCCATGCGGATTGCGCACCTGATCAAACCCGTTGCCCGAGCAGCTCAGGCGCTCGACCAGCAGCGGTTCCCGGTCTACCGCCACCACCCGGTCGACGGCGGCGGCTTGCAAGCGGTCCAGGTCCTGCAGGCGCACGGTCATGGGCTCATCGCCCAGCGGCAACGACACGCGCGAGGACTCGGTGCCCAGCTGCGGATGGCTGAAAGCCACCAACGCGCGCTGGAAATCCGCATGCACCGCCGTGGCTTCGAGCGCTTGTTCGATGGCGTGGCCCACCATCAGGGGATCATTGAGGCCCGCCTCAGAAACCACCGGATACGGCATCACGCTGGTGCCTAAGAGCTCAAACCCTGCCGTGCGCTCGTGGGGCAGCCCGATGGCGCAGGCGACTTTGGTGGAGCCGACATCCAAGGCGACGAGAGGTTGAATCGCCATGCGCGCTCGCTACGAGTCCAGCGCCGGCCCGATAACCGGCTCGTTGAATCGCACATCAATATAGGCCGCCGGCAGCTGCTGGCGCGCGATGACCTTGAGGGCCGCCTGCAGCCGCTGTAGGGCCGGCCCCAACTCGGCCTCGTTGCCGCAGCGCACTTCAATCGCGTCATCCAGCATGAGGCGGATCTGTGCGGCATCAGTCACCTGGATCTCGGTGACCCGCCGCGCTAGGCTTGCCGGCCGGCGACCGATCATCTCACGCACGCGCAAGGCCAGCTGCAGGCGCGCATTGCCTGAGGTGCGGCCCGGCTTCACGTCGCCGATCCCTAAGCCCGTCACGCGCACCCATTCGCGCGACGCCTCTGGATGCGGCTGCGGCAGCACGAACCCGGTGGCATCCACCGGATACCACCGCTCAAGCTGCACTTGCGCCACGGGCCGCCGTAGCACCGGGGTGATGCGAATCGCGTTGGGTAAATCGCGCACCACGCGCACTTCACGCAACCACGGCTGCTGCGCGTGCAGCTCCTGGGAGACCAGGCCCAGCGGCACGTCCCAAATATTCTGGCCGGCCAGCGGCTGGCGCAGCTTCAGCGTGCTGTCTTGCGGCATCCGCACGTCCACCACCCGAAAGGCATCCGCCTGTTGCCCGTAGGACCACACCGCCCAGCCGGTCAATCCGATGAGCAGGCTCACGATCAACGCATGCGGGTGGCGGATGAACCACCACAGGCCGGCGCCGGCCTGCCGCAGCGCGTGGGGCACCACGCCCACCACCCGCCGCGTGCGCTTGGCTCTACGGCCCATCACGACGCTGAAGCCAGCGGGGTGTGGTGATGCAACGCCATCAGTACCAGTTGGTCGCACAACGCGTCATAGGAAATCCCAGCCTGTGCCGCCGCCTTGGGCAACAGGCTGGTGGGCGTAAAGCCCGGTACGGTGTTCACCTCCAGCACCACCGGCTCGCCCTGCGCGTTCAAGATCAGATCGGTGCGAGACACGTGCCGGCAGCCTAGCGCGCGGTGCGCGGCGACACCCGCGGCCTGCACCGTCTTGGCCATGGCCGGATCGAGGGGAGCCGGCACAAGATACTCGGTGGCCCCGGGGGTGTACTTCGCGCCAAAATCAAAAAACGCGTGCGGGGAGCGGATCTCCACCACCGGCAGCGCCTCATCATTCAGCACGCCCACGGTCAGCTCTCGGCCGGCGATGAATTCTTCGATCAGCAGGCGCGACCCGTAGCGCGCGGCCTCTTCGAGGGCCGCGGCCAGCATCTGCGGCTCGCGCACCAGCGAGACGCCAAAGCTCGAGCCCTGCGAGGCGGGCTTGACCACCAGCGGATAGGCCAGCGCCTCCACGTCCACATGGGCCACCCCGGGGCTCATGGCCAAATCCAGCGTCTGCGCGCGCGGCACGCGCAGGCCGGCGCGCTCAAACAGCTGCTTCGCGGCGATCTTGTCCATCCCCGCGCGGCTGGCCGCAGGATCCGACCCGGTATACGGCAGCTGCAGCGCCTCGCAAAGCTGCTGGATCGTCCCATCTTCGCCGAAGGTGCCATGCAGCGCGATGAACACCACCTCGGGCTTGAGGGCTTCGAGCTGGCAGCGCACAAACGCCTCGGCCTCCTTGACCGAGAGCGCCTGCGGAATGCTCACTGCCAGCACGCGGTGCGCGCGCCGGCCCAAGGCCGCGGCGATGCCCTGGCCGCTCTTGAGCGAAATCTCATGCTCGGCCGAAGGCCCGCCCATCAACACGGCTACGGTCGTCATCTTATGGCCCCCATCGCTCGCCGGCCATGCGCACTTCAGGCTCTAGGTCGACCCCGTGCGCGCGCCGGACCTCTCGCTGGATGTGCTCCATGAGCGAGAGGACATCATCGCACGTGGCGTGGCCGACGTTCACGATAAAATTCGCATGCCGCAGCGACACCTGCGCATCGCCGATACGGGCCCCCTTCAGCCCCGCCAGGTCAATCAGCCGGCCCGCCCCGACCCCGGGCGGGTTCTTGAACGCGCACCCGGCTGAGGGCAGCCCGGTCTCCTGCGTGCTGTTGCGATGTTGCAGCGCGCTGCGGATGCGCGCGTAGGATTCGGCCGGGGGCACTTTGGGAAACTGCAGCAGCACGCTGGCGATGAGGCCCGATTCTATCGCGGTATCGCGGTACGTAAAGGCCATCTGCTCGCGCGGCACCTCGCGTACCGTGCCATCGGGCTTGATCAAGGTCACGCGCTGCAGGAAACGGCCGATATCCTGCGCGTTCATCATGACCGCCCCGCCTACCTGCCCGGGCAGCCCGGCGAGCCCCTCAAGTTCGCCCCAGCCGTGCGTGGCGGCGAGATACACGAGGCGCTGCGTCAGCAAGGCGGCCCCGCAGCGCACCTGCGCGATGGGCGCTTGCGGGTCGCTCACGTCTTCCACCGTGCGAAAGCCTCGGCCCAGATGCAGCACCACGCCGTTGAGGCCCCGATCCGGGGCGAGCGTGTTCGTGCCGCCGCCGACGATAGACACCGGCAGCCCGCGCCGGTGCGCCTCGCGCAGCACGGCTTGCAGCTCCTCGAGCGTCGAGGGCTCGGCGAACCACTCGGCCGGGCCGCCGATGCGGAAGCTCGTGTGGTTAGCGAGCGATTCCTGCGGCCGGACGCAGGCGATTGGCCAGGTCATGGCAGAGCTCTCCGATGTCGCCGGCCCCGAGGAAGAAAATGGTATCCCCGGCGCGGGCGATGTGGCTGACATACGACGTCAAATCCTGTTTGGGCACGTAGCGCACGCACGGGTGCCCGTGCGCGCGGATCAGCTCCGCGAGACGCTGCCCGGAAATGC
The DNA here is from genome assembly GCA_020057015.1 of Candidatus Omnitrophota bacterium. GTDB lineage: Bacteria > Omnitrophota > Gorgyraeia > Aquiviventales > Aquiviventaceae > JAGVGS01. Next base: position 5,015 of record JAGVGS010000085.1, read on the forward strand.
CCGGGATGGGCGACTCAAACGCCGCATAGATGTCGGTGACGATCACGCCATCCGCGCGGTCGAAGCACTGGGTGAATTCCTGCTCCAGCGACTGGGTGCGCGAGAAGCGGTGCGGCTGAAAGACCACGAGCCGGTGCCGCCCCTCAATGGCATCGGCCGCCAGGGTCGCTTTGATCTCCGAGGGGTGATGCGCGTAATCTTCCACGAACCAGATATCGCCCGGCAGCCGCACGACCTGAAACCGCCGCCCGGTCCCCTGGAACTCGGCCAGCGCTTCGCGCACGGTGATCAGCGGAATGTCGAGCACCAGCCCCAGCGTGATGACGGCTAGGGCGTTGAGCACGTTGTGCCGGCCCGGCACTTGCAGACGAAACGTCCCCAGCGCGCGGCCGTTGTAGCAGGCCTGAAAGCTGCTGCCATGGCCGCTGAGCGCGATGCGCTGAGCAGTCACATCCGCCCCTGGCTCAAAGCCATAGCCGAGCTGTGTCGTGCTGTGCAGCACCTCGCGGATCAAGGGATCATCCGTGCAGCGGATGAGTGTGCCCCCCGGGCGGATCTGGCCCACATACTGCTGAAACGCTTCCACGAGCCGCTCAAAGCTCTGGTAGTGGTTCAGGTGCTCGCGGTCGATGTTGGTGATCAGGCCGATTTCGGGAAAGAGGTGGAGAAACGAGCCGTCGGATTCATCGGTTTCCGCCACCAGGTATTGCCCCGCTCCATGGCGCGCGTTCGTGCCCAGGGCCAGCATGATGCCGCCGACGACCACGGTAGGCTCCCAGCCGGCATGCAGCAGCAGCTGCGAGGCCATGCCCGAGGTCGTGGTCTTGCCATGAGCACCCGCGACACCGATCAGCCGCCGGTCCGCCGCCAGGGCGGCCAAGAGCTCGCCCCGCGTCAGGGTGCGGATGCCGCGCGCGCGAGCTTGAGCCAGCTCCGGCTCCTGCGCAGCCACCGCCGAGCTATAGACCAGCAAATCCACACCCTCATCCAAATGCTGCGGACCATGGCCCTTATGGACCAGCGCCCCGCGCTCCTGCAGCCGGTGGGCCGAGCTGTTGAGTTTAGCGTCGCAGCCTGACACGATCGCCCCGCGCTCCAGGCAGATCGAGGCCAACCCGCTGACGCCGATGCCGCCGATGCCCATGAAATGAATGCGCCGCCCTTCGCCGATCGCGGAAGCGCTGGCCGCGGCCTCGGCGGCCGTCAATTGAGGATCGTTGTGCATGATGTGGAAGACTGAAGCTCCTTGCTGGCGAGTTGTAGTAGCGTCGTGCTGATGCGTTGCGCCGCATCCCCGGTATCGAGCATCCGTATGCCCTCGCTCATGCGCTGCCGGCGCTGCGGCTCCTGCAGCATGGCGGCCAGCGCGTCAAAGACTTGCTGCGGCCCGGTGCGCGACTCCTCGAGCACGATGGCCCCACCGACCGCGGAGGCCAGCGCCGCATTCGC
>JAGVGS010000219.1 GCA_020057015.1 Candidatus Omnitrophota bacterium
AGCGCTCACAGTCGGAGCAGGCGGCTGGAGCGCCGCCGCCCGCTGGCCCGGGAACGTCTCGTGGAGATCCGCGGCAATTTGCAGCACATCACCAGCCCGGAGCGGCGTCTGCAACCCTGCGCCATCGTGGATGTCCTGCCCGTTGACTCCAACGGTCACAAAGACTTGTAGGTTGCCGGCGGCTGTGAGGAATGCCCCCTGGAAGGTGGGATAGCGCGTCTCCAGGTCGCGCAGGGCGGACGCCACGGTGGCCCCTACCGCCCGCACCTCGGCGGTGCCAGCCAGCGCCTGTAAGCGCAGCGAAAGCTCCACGGCAATCGGCTGATTTGCGCCTTGCAGCGTCAGCAGCGCTAATTCCCGTTTGAGGTTTGTCTGTGCTTGCTCCTCATACTTCGCACCAAAGTGGGCTGTGCTGTAGATGCGCTTCCTGCCCAAGAATTTCTCCAGCACATCCCGGCGACCAGTCTCGAACCTCTCAGGAGCAACCCACGCGTACTCCTGCCGAATCTTGCGGGTATAGTCATCGTAGATCTCCGGTGGCGTACCGAAGATCGCCAAATCAAGATCCACTAAGATGGCTCCATTAATGTCGTCTGGATTGGCAAGTTGGTGCGTTATTGTCAACAAAATGAGCTGCTGCACCTCCTGGATGAGATCCTCTCTCAATCCCATGCGGCGCATCACTTCGGCCGCCCATATTGCGCTGCGCTGCTCATTATCGTCGCGATGCGTGTCATTGATAAGATCATGGAACCAAATGGCGAAGTTGATCGCGGTCAGGTTCTTGTCGTCTCCTGCTACCTCCTCCAGACCTGACAGCATGTGTTTGATGTGGCTTAACGTGTGGTAGTGCCGGCCTTCTGCGGTGAAGTAGCGTACGATTTCATCGAAGATCTCCCTAGGATCCCCTGTGGCACCGGCGCGTTCATAGAGTGCTCGCCACGCCTCCCAGAGCAGCCCTTCCACGAGCTCCTGAGTCGCTGCTGGCTCACCCGCCGGCGGGGCAAACGAGCGGTGCAGCACGATATCGCTGCCACGACGTTGGCCCTCCGTGGCAACGGCCCGGGCTTCTATATGGAAGCCGCGCTTGCGCGTCTCCTCCGCTCCCATTCCTCCACCCACATACAACGCGGTGCCTGGGGGAGCTGCCACGGCGCCGGGCTCCAGCAACGGCGGTTGGAGGTCCTCATCCGCTTGCCCGGCAGCTTCATCCAGGACGTGGAGCTCCAGGCCATCGGTCCGCACCTGCCATGCGATGCCCAGCAAATGACCCGGCTTGTGACGATTGCCCCAGGCATTCGCGTTGAAGATCCACTCATCGAGCACTTCCCGGATATCGTCCTCCAAATCTTCGCTGGCCGCCTCCGGGCGCACTTGGCGCACAGCCTCCATCACGACATCGGTTAAGCGGCCACCCAGCCTCGTGCCCAGTAAGCCGGAGTCTCTGAACCAAGCGTGGCTGTCCTGCAGCACCACCGTGCCGTGGGCGCCGCCCGGCAGATTATCCAGCTGCGCCTCGTTGCGGGTAAGCGTCTGCTCCCGCGTTCTGGCCCGCTGATGCTGAAGCACGGAGAGGGGCTCCGCCCCTGGCATGGTCGGCAGCCAGGCCAGCAGTGCCATCCCGCGCGGGGAGAACGCTTCTTGCTCGACTGACCTAGCCGCTGCGGACCCTGTTGCAGGATAAGCCGGGCTGCGTGCCGGCGAAGCCGTCGGCACTGGCTGCGGCTGCCCCTCGCGCTGCGCCAGCGCGCGCGCGAGCAGAACCAGCTCATCCAGTGAGGGCTTCAGCGGTCCCTGACGCGCAGCCAAACGGCGTAGGCGCTCTGGGCTGATGTGCGTTTGCTCTTGCAACTGCTGCGCATGCTCGAACACCCGCAACCATGGCCGCAGCCCGCGAGGCAACCGCGCGTACGCCGGCTCGATCACTGTTTCGAGGGCAGCGATCTGCGCGCGCAACTGCGGTGTCGGCTGGGCCGCGCGCAGTTGCGGACGCAGGCTTATTCGGCGCTCCACCGCCTCGGCTACAACCGTCCAGCCCTGCCAATCTGAGCCCTGCAGCGTCAACGGTACTGCCACCACTGCAGCCTGCGCTGCCATCTGGCGGCGCGCTGCAGGCGTGGTAACTGTGAGCTGAGGCGTTGGTGGCGGCGCGGAGTCGGTGAGCCGTGACGCATCACCAGAATCATCGGCTTCTGCGGCCAAGCGGGCGAGCACGGCCGGCGCCAGCAGCACCGCTGCGCCGAGCACCCCTGCCAGGCGCAGGAACTCCCACCGCGTCAGATCTGAAGAGGACGAGTGGGAGTCTGCAAGAGGCTGCCCAGACGGCAGCATCGAGGACGCAGCGAGGCGCGCCTCCGGCGGCCCCTGCGCTTCGTGTCCGCGCAAGCGCGCGTGCTGCCGCTCCCAAGTGCCGGTCAGCGAATCATGCGGTTCAGCGGCCGGCGGCTGGATCGATAACGCCGAACCAGCGTCAGGCACTAAGCGCGCCAATCGGGAGGCGCGGGCATCGGCCAGCTTGTACGTCTCATTGGGCACAGACAACTGTGCTGCGCGCAGCAGGTCCTGGGCATTGCGCAGCCGCTGCTCGATCGTCTGCCTAGGCGGTGTCGCCGGCGTCAGCTCCTGCAGCACCAAGAACGC
>JAGVGS010000131.1 GCA_020057015.1 Candidatus Omnitrophota bacterium
CAGCGCACTCTGGGCCAGCCAGCTCTTGCCGCTGCGGGGCAGCTGAGCGTCGAAGTGCTCAGCCTCCATCACGACCTGGCCGCCGGCTTCGAGGAAAGCCGGTTGGGCCAAAGCGCCCGCTACGGTCAGCGTGATGGTCTCGCTATCCCACCAAGAGCCATCGCTGACTTGGAACGCCACCCCCGCATAGGTGCCGGCTTGTCCAGCCCCTGGCGTCCAGGCAAAGACGCGAGTGACCGGGTCGAAACTCGCCCCTGAGGGCAGCGACGAGGCGCTAAAGATCAATGGATTTTCGTCCGGATCGTACGCTGAAACCGTCATGGTAAACGCTTGGCCTTCCGTGAGGGATTGGGGCCCGATGGATGTTAGGATGGGCGGGCGGTTGGCCGGCAGGTTCATGGCGTAGATATCACCGCCACCGGTGCGCTCATCGTTCCACGCAATGCGATTGCCTGAAATGGCCGGCTCGCCGCGATAGCCTCGGTGCGCGGTGAGTTGCCGCACACCGCTTGTCGTGAGATCGTACAGAAACAGCTCCGGCAAGCCGGCATCCGTACTCATCCACACGATCCGGTTGCCGTCGATAGCTAGAGACCAGTCGTTTGCCACGGTGTTGGTCAACCGGGACAATACCTGCGTACTGAGATCGAAGAGATAAATATCCCAATCCCACGCCGCAGTACCCTGTCCCTCCCTCAGACCATTCCACACGACGCGCGTGCCGGATATGCGCGGGTAGCCTTTATTGAGGGTGGGGGAATTCGTAAGCCGCTGCTCGGTGTTCGTGACCAGATCAAAGGCATAGATCTCCGGGGCCGTGCCGTGGCGGTAATCCAGCCAGACGATCCAATTGCCGGCAATTTGCGGGTACGCTTGCAACGCCGGGTTATCGGTGATCCGGCGCTGAAGGCTTGTGGCCAAGTCATAGAGATAAATTTCTCCGTTGCCGTGGCGATTATCATTCCACACGACGCGGCCCTGGCTGATATCCGGTGCACCGGATACCGAACCGTTGAGAAATACGTTGGTGTCACCACTGGGGATATGTCGGCGGATCAGATCAGCGCTGCTATAGTTCAAATGCACCTGCTTCCAGACCATATAATCGCCGTCGATGGTAGGCGACGTGTAGCCGACCGCGGGGGAGTGCGGCATGAGGGTCGTGGTTTGGCTGTTAAAATCATGCAAATACACATCCCGTGGTTGCAGCTCCACAAACCCCCCGCCGAAATCAATGAGGTCGTATGTCGCCCATACGGCGCGCTGGCCGGAGAGATCGACGCTGGTTTGGTAGATGTCGCCGCCGCCGACGAGTTGGGGGGTCTCGCGCTCGAGGCCCAACTGGATCACGTCTTGAAACACCAGGCCCAAGGTAGCGGTGGCTACCAGACGCAAATAATACCATCCGTTCGGCAAGGTGCTCGTATTCCAATCGGCCAGCCAGGCCTCATGCACCGGGCTGGTGGCCCCCGTGCGAATGGCCTGCCATGCCAAGGGGCCGGTCTGCGCGCGCCGGGCAAAGGACACGTCAACACGTTGAAAGCCCGGGCCCTCGGCGCTGCCCGTGACAACGAGGCTGGCCGCCGACTGGCTCTGGGCCCCGCCGGCGGCAGGTGATTGCAGCGCCACCTGCAGGGCAGCAGGGATGTCCAGCGCACGGGACACATTCAGTCGCCCAGCGCCAGAGGCGATATCGAAGCCTGGATCACCGACGTCCTCGGCGCCGGCGCGCAAGAGCTGGCGCACCTCCTCAGCGGTCAGCGTCGGACGGGCGGCCAGCAAGAGGGCTGCCGCCCCGCTGACAAAGGGGGCCGCCATCGACGTGCCGGCCTGCCGCAACAACGTGCCGCCGACGATCAGGTTGGACGGACACATCGAGGGATGGCAGCTCGTGGCTTTCAAGGAAAGGATGCTGCGAAAGGGCTCGTCCGCCGGCGGGCCGGTGATCTCGCTCGCCCCTGGGGCTGCCACGTCGATGTAGGCCCCTGTGTTCGTAAAATAGGCTGGGGCATCGGTCTCCGTGGAGGCCGCGACCACGATAGGTTTAGGCAGTGTCAGATTTTGCGGGCTGTAGAGCTCCACATCATCACCGGTATTGCCCGCGGCGAAGACCACCACCGCCCCGAGGCCCATCGCGGCACGGACGGCATCTTCGACGACAGGACTGCTGGGACAAGGGCCCGTACAGCCCCAGCTATTATTGATGACGTCGGCCCCATTCTCCGCGGCATAGACAATGGCAGCAGCCAGGTCGCTCGTGAAGCCATAGCCGTTATTATCCAGCGCTTTCACCGGCAGGATTTTGGCTTGGGGAGCCACGCCGATGATGCCCTGGCCGTTGTCCCCCAACGCAGCGATGATCCCGCTGACATGCGTGCCATGGCCGAAGTCATCGAGGGTGTTGCCTGAGTCGGCCACAAAATTCCACCCGGCCCGGTCATCCACGTAGCCGTTGCCGTCATCATCGATCCCGTTGCTGGGCACTTCGCCGGCATTGAGCCATCGCTGAGGGGCCAATTCACTCAGGTTGTGGTCCATACCAGTGTCAACCACCGCCACGACCACCCCTGCGCCCTGGGTCGCATCCCACACCGCGGGGGCCTCGATTTTCTTCAGGCCCCAGAGATCCTCGTCAGGCTGGCCCCAAGACCCGCTGGAATGGAAATACGGGTCATTGGGCACGTATTGCGCGCGGATGACATAATCAGGCTGCAGATACGCCACGCGCGGGTCAGCGGCCAGCACCTGCGCGGCTTGGGCCGCCACCCCTTCCTCGGCAAATTCCAGGATATAGGCCGCGGCCAGATCCGGCACCTGTAGGGACTCCCCCGCGCGGCGACTGCGCCCGGGATAGCGCGCCTTGATGACTTCCAAGCGTTGGCCCCACCGTTGCCGTCGCGACTTGAGCGCCGAGGGTTGGCCGGCATGGCGGAAGACAGGTGTCAGGTGCCGGACGCCCAATCGCTGGTGCAGCAGGGCGAGCGCATCGGTATCGACGACGGTGTCACGGTATTTGACGATCACGCGCCCGGGTACGGCGAGGGGGGAGCGGGAAACGGGGTGTGCGTCATCCGCTTGTTGCCAAGCATCGACTGGGGCCGACCACAGGCCGCAGATCATCACTGCGCAGCTGAAGGCCCCTAACCCTCGTATGCAGGTGCGCATGCAGCGCCTCAGGTTAGGCTAGTGAAAGCTAATTATTGTATCTTATGAGGTGGGAATGGTCAATCTGACCGTAAACATTACCAGCGCTGCCGTTGTGCCGTTTCGATCAGGCCAGTGAAATTTTCTACCAGCAGATCGGGTTTGGCGGCGGTCAGCTCCTGGGCATCGGTAAAGCCATGGGTCACGGCCACGGTGAACACGCCGGCGCGGCGGCCGGTTTCAATGTCGATGGGGCTATCCCCCACGAACACCGTCTCCTGCCCGCTGACCCCTTCGGTCAGCATGAGGGCGCGCAAGGACGTCGGATCCGGCTTTTTGGGGTAGCGCTCATCCCCGGCGATGATGTCGCAGAAAAATGGCGCCAGCCCTAAGGCCGTGAGAATGTTGCGGGAATACGGATCAGGCTTGTTGGTGATCACTGCCTGACGCTTGAGGCGGAAAAACTCGCACGCGGCCCGGGCATCAGGATACAGGCGGGTGTGATCGAGCAGGTGTTGCGTGTAATACGCGCGGTAGACTATGGTTGCATGGGCGAGCTGGGCCGGGTCGTCGGTCTGTACGCACGCGCGCACCAATTGCGCTAAGCCCCGGCCGATGTAGCCTCGGATCACCTGGGCCGAGACGCCCGGCCGCCCCAACTGCTCGAGCATGTGGTTGGCCGCCTGGGTGATGTCTTCCAGCGTGTCGACCAGCGTGCCATCGAGGTCGTAGACGATCAACCGCCGCGGCATGCCCTCAGGCGCCGCCGCGGGCCACATACATGGTCTTGATGTTGACGAACTCTCGGATGCCGAACGCCGAGAGCTCGCGCCCGTAGCCCGAGGCCTTGATGCCGCCAAACGGCAGCCGCGGATCGGAGCGCACCAGGGCGTTGATAAAGCAGCTGCCGCTCTCCACCTGTGCGGCCACGCGCTCGCCGCGCGCCGTATCCCGCGTGAACACCGCAGCCCCCAGCCCAAAGGGGGTGTCGTTCGCGACGCGGATCGCTTCGGCCTCATCGCGCACGCTGATCACGGCAGCCACCGGCCCGAAGGTCTCTTCATCGTACGCCGGCATGCCCTTCTTCACATCGGCAAGGACCGTTGGAGGGTAAAAGGCTCCTGGGCCCTCCGGCAGCGCGCCGCCCAGCAGCACCCGAGCGCCCAGGGCGACGCTGCGCTCGACCTGGCGGTGCAGCTCATCACGCAAGTCACGCCGGGCTAACGGGCCCACCGCAGTGCCCTCCAGCAGCGGATCGCCCACCACGCGCTGGCGCATCTGCTCCACCAGCAGCCCCTCAAATGGCCCCCGCACGGATTCGATCACAATAAACCGCTTGGCGGCGATACAACTTTGCCCGCCGTTGACCAAACGCGAGGCTGCGCACGCCTGGGCGGCTTGGGGCAGGTGGGCATCCTCCAGAATGAGGTACGGGTCGCTGCCGCCTAATTCGAGCACGGTTTTCTTGAGCGCCGCCCCGGCCGCTGAAGCCACGGCTTGGCCGGCCGGCGTGCTGCCGGTGAGCGTCACGGCCTTGATGAGCGGATGCGCGATGAGTGCGGCCACGTCCTTCGTGTCCATCAGCAGCGTGGCAAACAACCCCTCCGGCACGCCGGCCTCGCGGCACACCGCCTCGATGGCCAGCGCACAGCCTGGCACGTTCGAGGCATGCTTCAAGAGCGCGCCGTTGCCGGCCATGAGGGCCGGCGCAAGAAACCGGAACACCTGCCAATAGGGAAAATTCCAGGGCATGATGGCCAACACGACGCCCAACGGCTCAAACGCCACATAACTTTTTGCCGCATCCGTCGCGATGAGCTCCGGGGCGAGGAAACGCGCCCCTTCTTGGGCATAGTATTCACACACCGCTGTGCACTTCTCGATCTCGCTGCGGCCCTGGGCCACCGGCTTGCCCATCTCTTGAGCCGCCAGCTTGGAGAGCTCCGCCGAGCGGCGCTTCAACGTTGCAGCCAGCGCGCGCAGCACCTGGGCCCGCACGGCAAACGACTGCTGCCGCCAGCGTTGATACGCCTCGTGCGCTTGCGTCACGCGCTGATGGACCTCCGCCGCCGAGTGCCCGGGATATGTCTTGAGCACCGCGCCGGTCGCAGGATTGATGGCTTGATGCGGCATGGGGCTATGACTACAGGGCGCCGAGCTTGCGGGCGAGCTCCAAATTCACGCGCTGATCCACCGGCACGTCGACCACGCACAGCTGCCGGCTGGTGATGGCTTCCTTCAACTGCTGCTGCAGTTCGGGCAGCGTGCGCGGGCTATAGCCCTTGATCCCGAAGCTCTCGGCGTATTTCTTGAAGTCCGGGTTCGTCAGGCGCGTGCCGGTCTCGCGCCCATGCGACATCTGCTGCTTCCA
>JAGVGS010000126.1 GCA_020057015.1 Candidatus Omnitrophota bacterium
CACGCAGTGGGCGGACAGGATGGCTACAAATTCACCCCGGGCCAGCTCAATGCCCCGGTTAAGGGCCCGACCATAGCTAAACTCGGCGTCGGAAATTGAAAGCACAGTGCAACCAAGGGCCTGCGCGATGTGGACTGTCCCATCAGTACTCTCATTGTCGACTACAATAATTTCAATACGGCCTACACCGCGTTGAGCCTGAATAGCGCGCACCGATGATCTCAACCACTGCGCTTCATTCTTGCTGCGCACGATTACCGATACGCTGACGGGTGCTTGATCCGACACCCTCGGTGACACCGCGCTTCCCCACTCCAAATGCCCGAAGGTGAGCGGCTGTCCTTCTATAAGTTCGTAGCGTAGCGTGCAGCTGCTCAACCGGCTCGCCAGATCGGCCGAGACACCCTCCGTCCCCTCCCGAAATGCCACAGCATCGGTCGTCACCAGGTCTCCAGGCTGTAGAGGTCGAGCGGCTACCACAGTCGGTTGGGTTTGCTCGATTCGATCAAGCTCGTCTGGCGTTGCCGATGAGGTGGTCTGACCCGTCACGTACAGCAAGCGGCTCGCGTTGTTGACGTCACGTCGCACACTCAATAACCGTTGCAGCGACGGCGCCTGTCCAGAAGCGCAATGGACTTTGAGCACCACGGAGGAGACGCCAAGGCAGATGGCGGAGCGAACATCCTCGATGCGATCGATATCGCAGAGATAACTCAACGGCCAACCCCATTGCTTGAACCGGTGGATATGCGCGAGCATCTCTTCGCGCATCAAGGACATCGCGGGGGATTCAAGAATGAGGCTCCATACCGGGAGCATCAGCCGTACCATCGCTGCGACGTCGTGATCGGTTATGGACGTCACCGTGATCAAGCATGGTCGTATCGTGGGAACAGAAGCCGTGCCCCATTGAGCACCCTTGGATAATTCAGCATGGAGATAATACCCCATGGGATTGAATCGTTCGCAAGCAATCCATGTCTCCAGATCCACGGGGGCAGCTATCCATGGGAGCACGGCGGGCCAATGGCGCAGTACATTGGCGAGTTGCTCAAACGAAAGACCTGCCTGCGGCGAGGACGGCCCATGCACCGGAAGGATCACGCCATCCCATGGTGGAGACACCGTCAGCATATCGTCCAACTGCACGCCGTCGATTATGTCAAAGTACCCAAACACAGTTGTCCCTACCTCGAACGCTGCACCTCGTGCGGAAGGAGCCGCCAACCGTTCATGGAGCACGTTAAGATTCATTTTACTCCAACATGTCCAGCTGGATCACGGTATCGATGGAAATCCGTATCTTGGCCTTGCGATTTACCACACTGTGGAGCTGTTGAGGCGCTAAGCCGGTGCCGGGATTCTTAAAGACCAGCATGTCTCCGCTGATACGCTGCCCTGGTGCGATTTCTCGTTGCGAGACAATTGACACATGGTATTTCTTCCGGGTTGCGGTCTCTTGGGTAGACACGCTCTTATCGCCGTTGCCAAGCGCGCGTGTGGTGTCTTGAATCGCTTTGACCATTATCGTAAATTCCGCCGGCGTTAGCGATAGTTTGTGGTCGAAGCCCACCATATCGTGATCGAGCGTGAAATGGCGCTCGACAGCTACCGCACCCAACGCTACTGCTGTTAATGTGGGCCCGTAGCCAAGCTCGTGTCCCGAGTAGCCCACGGGAACTCCATAGCGGCTGCGCAACACGGGGATGAGCGACAGGTTCGACGCTTCGACGGGTTGCGGATAGGCAGAGACGCAATGCATCAAGATCAGTGGTGTCTTAGATCGCATAAACACGTCCACGGCCTCATCCAGTTCCTGCCACGTGCACATTCCCGTCGACATCATGACTGGCTTTTGTGTTCCGGAAACACATTCCAATAGTGGCACGTTAGTCACACTGTGGCTCGCGATCTTGTATGCGGAGACGCCAAGTCGTTCCAAAAATTCCACCGACGGAATATCGAACGGCGTCGCGAGGAATCGCACGCCAAGGGCCTTACTGGCCTGCTGTAATTGCACGTAGTTGTCCCATCCGAATTCCAGATGCTCTCGAATCTGCCGATACGTACTGCCAAATGTCGGAAACCGCCCATCGGCAGCATCGAGCACTGAGTTGATCGCTAATCCGTCCACATCCCGCTTCTGGAATTTCACGATCAGGGCACCAGCTTTCACAGCCGCCTCAATAAGATTCAGGGCCAACCCAAGATCTCCATTGTGGTTGAGACCAATCTCAGCAATAGGAACGCATGGATGCCCTGGCCCGAGAGAAAGCCCAAGGAATGTTACGGCAGCCGGCAGGGGGAGAGTCGTCATGAGCGCTCGGCGTTCTGTGTTGAATTGGAGGAGATTATCTCAAGGAACCGTGGCGCCAGCAATTCGGCGAGCTGCCATCCCTTCAGATCATGGATGCAAACCGGCGCAAAAACATCATCAATTGGAATAACGCCTAATCGCTTCCCATAGAGGCTTCTTCCAAGGATGACTTCACGTTTTGCCATCGACATGAGTCCAAAGAGCTCTCGATACACAGTCTGCTTATGCGACTTTGCGGTTTCACTACCGTATGTCACAAGATATGGCGCTTGATCGGGATCCAACATCCAATGAGGGTGCCGCTCAGGCAACACAGCTATCGCTGAATCGAGCTCTCGAGAGAGCACTGTCTCGATAAATGAGTCAATCAGACCTCTCGAGCGAAAGGGATAGGTAACGAACAACACGAGAATCCATTCGGGCAGGTACTCTTCATGCGCCCCAAGCCATTCGACCGCATGATGCAACACATGGGGCGCAGAAGCCTCCGGATTAGCCAATGCCGCAGGACGGATAAACGGAACATCGAAGCCAGCCTCTTGACAAAGCGTGGCAACATGCTCGCTATCCGTTGAAACGACTGCACGCTCCACGTACCTGGACTCCGCCACCGCACGCTGCGTATACGACACTAATGGACGCTGGGCGAGCTGAGGACGCTGCCCATTAGAGAACTCATGGTCCGCTCCTGAAATAGGGATTACCGCAGCGATTCGAGGTCGATTGTTGACGGGCCTCATGAGGTCACCATGCCAGCCGTTGCGCCTGCTGCAGCGTGGTGGCGTAAGATCGATTCTGCAAGGAACACATCATGCACCTCATCGATATTGACCGAGCGTTCTACGGGCATGACATAGGCGCGGCAGTCACGTCCAGTGAAGGAGTTATCCTCTAAGAGTACCGATCGTTTCGTGAGGTAGAGCGCGCCGTTGCGGATGTACACAGGGGGCAGCTGTTGCCGTGGACGCATATTCTCCTCATCTTGATCCACATAATTCACGAGTCGATTGCCATCCACAATGCGCTTCATCCGCAACGGATGGTGACCTCCCACCTCAACAACACTGATCACCGCATCGGCCAGTGTCGAGATGAGCAGGTCAATTGCAGCATCGATATCTGCGGCTGACCGAAATGGGCATGTCGGCTGCAGCATCACCGCGATGTCGTATGGCCTACCATCCATTCGCTCAAGCGCTCGCAGCGCGTGTTGCATAACAGGAAGGGATAGCACGGTATCCGCGGCCAGCTCAGCCGGCCTAAGAAACGGCACCTGGGCTCCTACCGCTCGACTCACTGTTGCGATTTCCTCGCTATCTGTTGACACAATCCAGCGGTCCAGACGGGCAGATCGCTTGGCCGCTTCAATGGTGTAGGCAATCAAGGGCTTTCCCGCCAGCGGGACAAGATTTTTCCGCGGGATCGACTTCGACCCTCCCCGCGCAGGAATGACTCCAAGAACCGTCGGTGGCATGCGTGTCACCTCGGATTGCGCTCAATAACCTCGTGTAATATCAACAACATTGACGAGGGGTTCATTGCGTAGATAGCGCCTCACATTTTCCGCCATCAGCGAATACTCGCCTTCCCAATACCGTTGGCTCAACCCCGCGATGTGAGGAGTCAAGATGACGTTAGAAAGTCGCCACAGTGGAGAGTCGGCCGGCAGTGGCTCATGCGCAAAAACATCCAGCCCTGCCCCCGCAATGGTCCGCCGCGTTAAAGCATCAACCAGATCAGCTTCCTTCACAGTTTCTCCACGACCCACATTAATAAAGAAGGCCTGCGGCTTCATCTTGTTGAACACGGCAGCGTGAAACACCTCTTTAGTGCTCGAAGTGAGGGGAAGAAGATTGACGACATAATCCGCCTCCTGAACCGCCTGACCAAGCTGCTCCAGCGTGTAAAGACGGTCAACCCAAGGCGGGGATGGAGAAGCAAGACTTCGCTTGATCGCCACGACACGCATCCCAAGTGCTTCGCAGATATTACTGAATCGGCGGCCGACTTCTCCCAATCCGACAATCAAACAGGTTTCTCCCTCTAGGTCATGGATCTGGTCGAAGTGCCGATCCATATTTTCCCGGTCAAGGCGTCCCTCTGCCCGAAGCTGCCAACACGACTGGAACCCTCGCGCGAGCGCACAGAGAAAGGCAAGAATCGTGGCAACCATGGGCGCCACCATCACCCCTTTACTGTTGGTGACGATAATGCCTCGTTCCAATACCGCCTGGCCCAATGCCCGATCCACTCCAACAGAGCCAAAATGAATCCATCGCAGCGAGGGAAGTCTCGCAATGAGACTTGGAGTAATACGGTTGCCCCAATATACTTCGATGGCCTCTGCGGATACCTGGCTTTCGCGACCCGCATTGAACTCAACGACCGCAACACCTGGGAAACCCTGCTGCAACTGATGGAGCATCTGCTTAGGCACATGGTAAAGCTGCAGAGGCAAAAATAGATCGCAACCAATCGTTAAGCGCCGCGAGGTTCCAACTGTCGCGTAACTCATAACGTGTTCAGGCCCGTACCGTTGCCGGCAACCGATATCCGCTGTGACGGACAAAAGCATAGCGCTCTTTCATATCATTCGTCACCTGCACCCCGAGACCATCCGTGTCAGGCAGGATCAGTTCACCAGCACGAATCGTGGGAGGGCATACGAACATTTCAGTACTGATCTGCAACGGAACCCGAGGCAACTCGAGGTATGCGATCGAAGGCATCGCACAGGCAAGATGAGCATTGGCAGCAAAAGCGATCGCGCTCCCCCAGACATGCAGTGCAACCGAAACACCTGACGCCTCGGCCAGATCGACGATTGCCTGTCCTGCGCTCAATCCGCCGCAATAGGTCACATCCGGCTGAAGAATATCCACAGCTGGAACGCGCAGAATGGCTTGAAACTCGTCGGCCCCATTAAGTGCTTCCCCGCTCGCAATTGGGATTGTGGAGGCACAATGGACGGCGATCAACCCCTCAAGATCATCTGGACTCACCGGCTCCTCGAGCCACCGAAGCCCAAACGACTGCAGATCACGAATCCGTTCCAAGGCCACCTTAGCATCCCATGGAGGGATGATGGTTCCCATAATGGCATCAACCATCAGTTCCCGGTTATGCCCCAACGTTCTTCGTGCAGCAGCCACTCGCTCCAAATCGTGCTCCCACGATTGGTAACCCACCCGCATCTTATAGTTAACAAACCCTTCTTCGAGAGCCGCTTGTATATCGGCCTCGATCTCGTCAGGCTTCCACTGTGCCGATCCCCCGCTAGCGTAGACCTTCACCGGACCCCGCCACGCATCACGCATGAGTCGATGAACCGGTTGTCGAAGCGCCTTGCCCGTGATGTCCCAGAGAGCAATGTTGATCGCACCGGCGACACTCTTGATGAGGCCGCTTCTCCCAACAAACGGCACCTGTGTGAGTCGCTGGGTAGTCTGATCTGGCTCTAAAGGGTTCGCCCCTAAAAGGAATTCGCGGAGAAACGCCGTGGTCGGCGTCACCAACTCTGGAGCATATACGCCAGCATAGGTCTCACCGAACCCTACAAGACCCGCATCAGTATGGACTTCAACGATGCCGATACTTTTCACGCCGAGTGGTTGCCCAAACACGTGTCCGTTGCCGTAGGGCGACGACAAGGCATACCCGTGGACATCGGTGATCTTCATGCGCCAACCAGCGATCGAGCCAACCGCTCGGAACCGCAGCCATCCAGCGTTCCAAAAACATCATGCAGAACGGTCTCGAGTCGCTGCATGTACTCGCGACGAAACGCTGCATCCTCGAGCAGCCGGCCAACCGAATCGCGCAAGCTCTGCGGCTCGCCAGGGCTCAACACCGGCTTGTCCACCACGAAAAATGGGCTGAGATCCAACTGCCGATGGGAACCTAAGAGCACGGCAGGAACTCCGAAAGCAATGGCTTCAATTGCCGTGGAGGAATAGGTGCTCACCAACAGATCAGCCTGTTCCAGCCATTCGTAAATTTCGCCCTGGCGCACGATCTCGACGTTGGTGACGGGCCGCCCCGTCTTGCGACTCCACGTCTCGAGCACGACCCGAACCTGCTCTGGAGAAATCTTCGGGTGTGGCTTGAAGATCAAGTGGACCCGCGGGTCTCCGGAAAACGCCTCCAGCACAAACTGCGTGACGAACCGGGTGTCATACAGTCCCGGGGCGATCAGCACGCGAGCTGGATGCGCTTCGCATCGAGCGCGCTCGCGCGCCGTGCGGGCGCGCGCCCAGACCGGATCCATCCTGGCTGCCTCAGTGACGACGATCTGCTCCGGTGATAAGCCTCGAGCGATCAGCATCCGGCGGCTGAGTGACCCGTCCACCGTATATATGTCCGCTTGCGGAAGGCCAGGACTGCCAAATGCGGTGGACGCGAGCTCCTTCGGCCGCCCGGTATAGAGCCATTTCATCGGCGCCACCGGACCGTGCTGCATGGCGACGATCCGTGCACCAGGCACCCGCCGTGCGCCGCTCAGCAACGCACGTCCTCCGAGATATTCGAAGGAGTACACGACTGCCGTGTCTGGCCTGAGCCGGCGTAATGCCGCCTCAGCCAACTCTTCTTGCAGCAAGAGAAACGGCCAGCGCACCAGTACCGATTCCCAGAGCATATGACGAAACAGCGGCTCCAACTGCAATCCATGCCACTCCCACGCTGAACGGTATGCATGCGTGCGGGTCATCCGCCAGAACCGCAGCGCATCGAGCATGCTAAGATACATGGCCGCCACCCGGCGCACGGATCCGTACGCTTCCAGCACGATATGCGGGATATCGCGCCACTGCGGCTGGCGCAACATCGCCCGTTGGGCCGCTGCGACGCGTGGAGCAATGTATGCTCGTCCGTAAATGCCTGCGATATAGATCGTCTCGTGCGGTGAAGTCTTCCGCGCGCGCTCGATGGATTCACCGTAGTACACGTCTTCCCATCGACCAAATCGTTGACGCCAAAACTCGGGCCACGTAAATGCTGCAAGCCGGAGCCGACCACCCTGCTCGTGGTGGCGCGGTGATCTAGCGTCGTACCGCCGGGCCCATCGCACAGCGCTGGCAACACCCCACGCCGCACGCGCACGCATGGCAATCAGCCGCGGCCAAACACATTGCGGCTGGCCCACGGTGGCCGTGTCGCAGGGCACTTGCTGATCCGCGCATATCTGACGGATGGCCTGAACGATCGCGGCGTCGCCGACAACTATGCACCGACCATAGGCGCCAGTCGCCAGGCGGCGCTGCACAGCATCCAATCGCACGCAGGCAGACCAGACCTGATCAAGCGGCGTGTTTTTCTCCGACACTTTCATATACCACCAAAGCCGCCCAAATCGTTTGGCCCATGAGGATCCGCCGACAGTCTGCGCCGCACGTTCCAAGGATTCCCGGAGGTCAGCGACCCAACGATTGATCGACTCAGCCACCTCCTCGGCGTAGGCGTCAATCTCATGGAGGCCTAGGCGAATATCGCACGGACCTGCCCAATACGAGCGCACCGCATCCGTCACTTCGCCCCGAGCCTCATCGACGAATGCCAAGATTTCGAGCCGATCGGTCGGATGCCCAGCACCCCGCGCCAGCAGACGATGTAGAGTCCGGCGCACATGCTTAGGCGCTGCCGCTTCATAGTCGAGTACTAATAAAACGGTGCCGTGGAAAGCTACCCCATCAACCCGCGAGCTTTCCACTTGGCTTTGACAGGCGTTGTCAATGCCCAAGGACGAAGGGTTCCGGGTGGTTGCCCATGGCCCCCCGCCCTGAGCTCTACATCTTGAGCTTGGGATGGCCTTCTGCGTCATCACCAGCAGCTCACCATGTAGTACATGCCATTACTGTGACCTCGAACGTCCTTCTCCGGGCACGACGTCACAAACGTCCCGCCGCCGGATTCAATCATTGGTTTAAAAATGCCCTCCGACGAACCGTGACTGTTCTCCTGCATGACGACATGGCCGCCCGGCTTCATGAACTTCCGAATCGAGGCGTAGAATCTTCGATGGATCCGCCAATCAGGATCAAATGCCCTAATATTGGTATCCGAAGCGTCGCGCGGCAGGAAGTGCGGCGGATTGCTGACCACCAGGTTCCACTGCTCCTCGACCGGAATCCCATCGAGCACATCCGACTGGTAGATGTTCACCAATGATTCGATGCCATTATAGGCTGCCGTCCGGCGCGCCATCTTCACCGCCACCGGATTAATATCGGCCAGCGTGAGCCGTTCGCAGAACCCGTTCGCTAGCAGCGAATAGCCAATGTAGCCTGGTCCAGCGCAGAATTCGAAGATCCGGTCGCATCGCGTAAAACCGAGCGTCACGAGCGCGCGCAGGTAATCCGCACCGACGGTAATACCTTCGCCGTGCAGTTTTGGCGTATCGAAGACGACGACGCCATTATACATCACGGCTCGCTCCGGCAGTGTGACGCAGCCCACGGTTCGCAGCATGCGCCGCTGAGCCTTGCGTGCCAACACTCGAGCCAACATATGGGCCGGGTATCGTTCGATAATCCGGAAATCGATACTCTTGTCTACGTACACTCTACTCATCGATGCGGCCCACCCCCATTGTCCTCATCTTCATCTCCGCGACGTATCGCAGCCACCGTCGCTTGCCGTTCATGTTCGCCAAGCCGACAAATGGTGTAGCGGTATTTTCCGGATGCCGAAAGTGGAATCGCATCAACCAGACAAACATCGACGCGACAATCCGGCCCCATGACTCGAAGTACCGCTTCTGATAATTCTCGCAACTGGGTTTCGCTCGGACGTGACCCGCGCGGGACAAGCTTGAGCTCAACCCGATCGATCGCCTCTTGCACCAGTTGGGTCTTCGCGACCCACCCCTTATTCAGCACGACTCCAAGAAAATGGATAAAATATTCGGCCGGTATGACGGTACCATCGCTGCGGCGGAAACAATCCATCGAGCGGCCGGTCACATGATCAAGCAGCGCGAGCCCACGGCCGCAACTGCACGTTTGTGGGCTGAGCACGCCGCGGTCGCCGATTCGATAGCGGATTAACGGCATGGCAAAATTCGCCAGCGAGGTGACGACGATCTCTCCTTCCATCCCTGGAGGACACGGCGCACCGTCGTCATCAAGCACCTCCACGATCATGGTTTCCATGTTAATGTGTAGCCCCTCATGCTGTCCGCACTCCGTCGCAATGCAGGACACCTCGCGCGAACCATACTGATCAAAAACCGGACAGCCAAACGTGCGTTCGATCTGCGCCCGAATGGCCGGATAGAGCGTGCCGGAAGTGCTGACCACCGCGCGCTGTGGCGGCAGCGATACACCGGCCTGCTGGGCATAGCGAGCCAACTCGTAGACCGCGTGCGCATAGCCGTAAAGCACCGCGGGGCCGGCGCGGCGAATCGCCTGGATATAGGCCTGCATCCGCTGCGGCGTAAGCCGGAAGGCGTTGAGCGTCACGCGATTGTTGATCCACCCCGTCAGCGTGCCTTTCCAGCCTATGCTGCCGTGCAGGATGTCGCGCTCCGAACCCCATACCCTGATCAAGCGCTCGCCCGGCCTCCAACCGCTCCATTCAAACTCTACGAGCTTCTTGGCTTCGGAATGGATCCGATAATGCGCATCCTGGATCACGGTGACCGGTTCGCCCGTCGATCCACCTGAACGGTTGGTATACCATCGGCGCAACGCCAGGTCGTCGGACTTCAGCTCCTCGAACTGCTCACTAAGAATCGCTTTGGTCAGCACCGGCAGCTTGTTCAGTCTGACGTCCTCCGGACTGTGGGCTCCGGAGGCTTCAAACTGCCGCCGATAGTAGGGAACATGGTGCCAGCAGTGCTCGAATAGGGCCCGAAGCCGCTCATGCTGGTACGCTTCCAGGACATCCTGCGGCTGCCACTGCATCCTCCGGTAAACAGCAGCCTGTCGATCAATGACCGGATACGGTGTCCGAAGTCGGCGTGCGGTGAGCGCTATACGTGAGCGCACCCATTCAGTCATGGGATTGGTTACCGTCTGACCGTCTCAGCTAAGCCGATGCGGGATGTTTCCATCTGCGCCATCGGCTGGTACAACATCGTCCGCATCCACACTCCCAGTGCGGTCATAATCCATCGCAGGCGTGTGCGGCTCTCCGAGACATCGCTGTGGTCAGTCAGCAAACGGTCAAGCTCAGCGTGATCGAACAATCCCGAGGCTCGCAGCACATCCCAGGCTGGTTCCATCACACCTCGAAATGCTCCAGATGCAAACCACTCCTGCAGCGGCAGCCCGAACCCGCTCTTGGCCCGATACGCCAGCGCCGACCCGAACCGTCGAGCCGCCAGCCGCTTGAGAATGACCTTCGTTCCCAGCCTCGTCCATCCGGTCAACGCCGCTCCTGAATCAATTTTGAGCCGCGTGGGCAGCGTCTTCGCAAACTCCACCACGCGGTGATCCAAAAACGGCACGCGGTTCTCGATACTGCGCGCCATCGACATGCGGTCCTGTCGCATGAGCGCATCGACCAGGAACGTGCGTTGCTCGTAGGTTATCAATCGCTCGAGCGGATCAGACTCCGACGCCGACTCCCACAAGGCCCGGCGCGTTTCCAAGGCCTTCGGCATGGAGAATGCCGGATAGAGCCGGCTGACCTGTTCGGGATCACCAAATGCCGAGAGCCCGATCAGCATGCCATCGTGGTCTCTGAACGGTGCCAGCCGCGGTCGCAAACGGCGCCAAATCGCCGTTCCACCAGGATACCGTCCTAATTGAATAAGCCGCGCGGCCGTCGCGAACCGTTGGTAGCCGCCAAAGACTTCGTCGGCGCCTTCACCGCTGAGCAGCACCGTCACGTAGCTTCTGGCCAGACCGGACAAGCGCAAGATGCCGAGGCTGTTCGGATGGTTCAACGGCAGGTCATGATGCCACGTCGCGTCCTCAAACATCTCGGCCGAGCATGCAGCATCCAGAACCGTTTTATGCCCAACCAGACCCAGCGCCGTTGTAACCATATCGATCTGCGGCTCTTCGCTGTATGTAGCTTCGCGAAAGATCACCGAGATGGCATCGAACAAACCGGGATGCTCGCGCACCGCCCACGCGCTGATCAGCGATGAATCGATTCCCCCGGAGAGCTGACAGCCAACCTTGACATCGCTGATAAGTTGATAACGAATGCTCGAGCGCATGAGCGACTCCAGCGCCACCTCATTCTCCGCCGGGCCACGCGACAATGGGGCATAGGACGGAATCTGCCAATATCGGATCGTTCGGATCTGACCGTCCTGTATGGTCATATGCGTTCCTGGTTCAACAGCGCGCACGCCAGCCCACAACGATTCGGGTTCCGCCACATAGCGAAAAAGTAAATATTCACTTAACCGATCGACATTGAGCGCCCGCGTGAAGGATGGGTGACATAAGAATGCTTTAATCTCGCTCGCATAGAGCACCACCCTGCCTCGGACATAATAATACAAAGGCTTGATTCCTAGGCGGTCACGCGCCAGCCAAACCGCGCCAGTCTGTGCGTCGAGCACAGCAATGGCAAACATGCCGTTAAGCTTCGAAAGCATAGCTGGCCCTTCCCGTTCATACAACACCAGGGCCACTTCCGTGTCGGACTGGCTCTGAAAACATATCCCCTCGTTGATCAGCGATGCCCGCAGTTCGCGGTAATTATAAATCTCGCCATTGAGCATCATGGCGAATCGCCCTGACGAACTGATCATCGGTTGCCGGCCGTGCTCTGACAAGTCCAGAATACTGAGTCGACGAAAGCCCATCGCCGCAGGATATCGATCCGCCACCTCACCGTTTGATGGCCAGCCAATGAATGCCTTCGCATCGGGCTGGAGGAAGACAAATCCTTCATCATCCGGCCCTCGATGGGTGAGCGCCCTCGTCATCGTAGCCAACACGTCTGGCCGCACGCCTCCGTTATCCAACACTCCGACCAGTCCGCACATCGTTCACACGTCCTTCGCCGCTGAAGCGTCCGCCGTCTCGCGACCCATTTGCTGATACCGCGACAACTGCGCGAACCGGGAATCTGGGCTGGCAAGCAGCTGCTCGTATGTGCCTTCCTCAATAATCCGACCCTTGCTAAGAACGTACAGATAATCACATGTCCTAATTGTGGAAAGTCGATGCGCCACCACCACAAGCGTCATGCGACCCCGCAGGCGCTCAAACTGTTGCTGCAATCTGGCTTCGGTATCATAATCAAGCGCACTCGTCGCCTCATCAAGGATCAATAACTCCGGTGTTCTGAACAGCTCACGCGCGATGGCCAACCGTTGCCGTTGTCCGCCGGAGAGCTTCACCCCACGATCTCCCACTGGCGCATTGAGCTGAAGGGAATGGGTCTGCAATACATCCTCTAGCAGCGATGCGGCCACGGCCATATCAAGCCTTTTCCGGCACTCGGCATCCCGCGTCTCATCGCAGGCCCACAGCGTGATGTTCCTTGCCAGGGTGTCTTGGAACACAACATTGTCTTGCGCCACGAATCCGATGCGACGCCGCCAGATCGGTAAGTTCAGCTCGCTATACGGCATACCGTCGAGCAAGACCTGGCCCGCACTTGGCCGGCGCACGCCAGTGATCAAGTCGAGCAGTGTCGACTTCCCTGACCCAGACTCCCCGACGATCGCGACGATCTGCCCTTTCGGAATCCTCAGACTCACGCGATCGAGGATCGTGGTGCCGTCCAATGCCACAGACACACCCTGCAGAGTAATCGCATCACGAAACGAACCGGGCTCGCGATGACCAAGCGGCTCCGTGTGCGCCTGGGCATCCCGCAGCGTCTCATCAAACATCCGGATACTGCCAGTGCTCCCGCAAAAGGTCTGCCACCCGTTCTGCACTGCCAGCAGCTTTTGCAGGATGCGATAAAAAATGAGCAGCGTCACCAACAGCTCTGCCATCGGGCGGTGAAGCACCGCCACCTGGTAGACCAGCAGCCCCATCACGATCATGCCTGCGATCGGTTCGCTGAACGCTCGCAACAGCCCGGCCAAGCTGCTCAGCCGAAACTGATACCCGGCCAGGCGTTCGATGCGCTGCTCCAGCGCGGCCTGGACTGCCGGCATGGTATGCGTCGCCCTGAGGTATTTGAAGAAATGGAAGAACTGGATGAGCTGCTGCTGGAAGACTGCGTTGCCCTCGGACGTAAGCTGCGAAAACCGTCTCGATATGTCAGCCAGCCACCGCATGGCCACCGCCAACAGCGCTCCTGCCGCCGCTGCGATCAGCCAGAGCCTCCAATCGAGCACCACCGAGGCCATAACGTACACGCTCAAGTACAGAAGCCCTGACATGATCCCGGTGAACTGGCCGAACGCGCTAACCGTTACCTCAATTTCCCGTGTCATGACATTGCTGAGGTAGCCTGTGTCGCGTTCAATCGAATGTTGGTAATCGATCGACGCGTAGGCCACCATCAAGCGCCGCCGCAACTCCCGCAGCAGCCGAGCCATCAGATAGCCGTTCAGGATTTCCTGCACGCATTTGACGGCGGCTACAGCGCTCAACATCCCGAGAATGAACCACGCGATGCCGGTCAGTGTCGTGCCGACCCCAAGCCGATCGAGCAGGCTGTACAACAACCGGCTCAGCATGGAGCCCGTGGCACCTTGCCCACCCGCCATTTGATCAAGAAATGGAAGGAATAGAGTGATGCCGATACCTTCACACAGTCCGCCAACTGTCGCGATCACAATGAACAGCGGCAGCAGTCGACCGGTGTAGCGGTAAAACACTCGCAGGTATCTCACAAACGATGAAATCATGACCGCCTCTCGAGCGTCGTCGCGCGTGGCATCTTTCGAATCACTGAGGACACTTCGTCAAGAACTGTCTCCTCACGCAGTTGCGCCGACTCATAATCACCACGCAAGCAGAACGCCCGGACGAACGCATTGGTCTTGGGCTCATGCGCCCGAGCCTCGAGTTGCTCGCGCAATCCGGACGGATGAGCCGGATCCACGTCGACCCAAACACAGCGCTCGCGAATGGCCGCCGCCCCGTGCTCTGTAAAATTCCGCAGCCCGATGTGGAAATAGACGACTGGCTTGTCTGTCGCCATGGCGATACATGATGCCCCAGAAATGATGTCGAAGACAAACACGTCGGCTTGATCCAGACAGTTCTCCAGCCAGCCGGTCAGCACTCGACCGGTGTTTCTGGAAGCAAGCGCCGGATGGCAGCGCTCCTTTGGATGCCGCTTGAGAATAAGGTTGGGAAACGCCTCAAAGAGCGCCTCCTGCCACCTGAAGTAAGCTTGGTCGGCCCACACGTGGAAGGGTCCATATCGCTGTTGGCCGTAGAACTGACTCGGAACATACATGAACGTCTTGCCTTCTAGATTCCCAAGCGTCTTGATCGGCGCGCCCGTGTGTTGCGCGCGGATGAAATTCGAATCGCTGCATACATAGCGCGGCGCGTCATAAAGAGGCCTTCGGTATTGGGCGTTATCAGGCACGTGACGGCCAGCTTCACCGTAACCGATGAACACATTGGGATACGTTCGCTCGCCATAACCAAACACGGGTTCGTCATGGGCGGATTCAATGCCATCTCCATGAGACACGCTCACGACAGGCACCTGATGGTAGCGTGCGAGGGCTGCCATGAACCGGTACTCGAGTGCCAAGAGCGTCCCGCTCAGCACAACGTCATATCGGAAGGGGCCAGGTAGACCGTCGGAGGACCGCGCGAACACGTGCTGGCGCACCAGCTCCGCAGGCGTGCGTGGATCCCCTGGAAGCTCCAGCATATCCCACAGCTTCAGCACGCACATCTGCAACTCATTCAACTGCGCATCCCGGTCAGGAATTGGAATCCTGGTTAGTGTGCGATAGTCAGCCCATAACCCCGCTGCCGTGAATCCACGGCTCAAGAGCTTTGGGCAAACGCCGGGGCCTTTCACCCAAATCCGCTTCGCGCCTCGAAACAAATGGCCTGCCCTGATCATGTCGCCGGTTGAAAGCATGGTCCGTTTATATTCCGAGAGCTTCCAGCGGATGCCGTGCCGGTCCATCGCCACGCGGAAATCCTTCCGATCTAGCGCGATGCCGTCTAGGAGATCGCGGTAGCTGGTATATGGGAAGGAGGTGAGTGCGGGCGGCAGCATATCGGCTGGTGGCGCGTACGGACCTTGGAGCTCGTTCCATAACAAGATGTAACCGGTCAAAATCCGCATGAGGTCGTGGAAGAAGATCGCCGTGACGTTGAGGTATGGCGCGGCGTGCGACTCGCACCGTCGAAACGCGTCCAGCAGCGCCTCGTAGGCCACCAGGCACTGCGCGTTGTCGCGCTCGATGGAGGCGTTCCCGACGCCCTCGACGGTCTTGGATCCAATTACCACGCGGTCCATCCTCCATCTACGATCATGTTGGTGCCGGTTACCCACTGCGATGCGTCGGACACGAGGTACAGTACAGCGCTGCCTAAATCATCCACGGTCGCCATGCGCTTGAGCATTGTCCGATAGGTATAGTTCTCCACGAACTCCGGCGCCTGATTATTGTAGACCCCGCCCGGTGAAAGACAATTGACCCGGATGTTCTTGCCCTGCCAGTACGAGGCCAGATAGCGCGTGAAGTTGATCAGGCCGCTCTTCGTCGTCGCGTAGGCGATGCTGGAGTTGATCTTGGAATTGCCGTAAATCCGTTGGTCACAGGCCACCACACCGTAGACTGAGCCGATATTGAGAATGACTCCGCTGCCCTGCTTCACCATCTGACGGCCCACAGCCTGACAACAGAGGAAAGCACCGGTTAGGTTTACGTCCAAGTTGGCCTGCCATACCTCCAGCGGGAACTCCTCGAACTCGCAAAGGCTGCCACTGAACACTGTCAACTGCTGGGCAGCCGCGTTGTTGATGAGCACGTCGATGCGGCCGTAGCGCTTGACGACCGACGCCACCGTCTCGGCAACCTGCGGCTTCTTGCTGATATCTACCCCAAAGCCCATCGGCTTGGTCTGGAACCGGTCGCCAAGGCCGCGCGCCAACGACTCACAGACAGCGGCATCAAGGTCGAAGAGCACGACGTTCGCGCCGACCTCGCTGAGGACCTCGCTGTAATAGCGTCCAAGTCGTCCGGCTCCGCCCGTCAGGATGACCGTGCGACCCTTCATGTCATACCACCGACGTAATCGTTCCAAGCGATCGGCTGCGTAGGTAGCGACTGCCGTTGGCAATTCATGCGACGCCATGGCGCATACTCCTTCTTGGTTCATGGCTTGGGAGAGGGGGCTCCGGCTGTAAGTGAGTTGCTACGTGCACACGCCGTCCAGTTGCTGAGGATTTCAGAGCAGCCAACCCAGCCCTCAACACATGGAGGCCGGTGGCGAGATCAGTCAGCGGCAGTTCACGACGCTCCGCCACTCGAATTAGGTGCCGAAGTTCATCGAGGTAGGTCTGATTGATATCGTAGTTGCATAACACCACAAGATCCTCCCACTCTTTGCGCGCAGGCCGGTAGATGCGGACGCGGTCTCCGAGCAGCTCCCACTCGATTGTCCCCTCGCGCCCCGCAACCTGGAGACTGCGGCGGTAGGTGCGCTGCACGAAATCGAGCTCAATTTCCGAGAGCATGCCGCCGGCATGTTCCAGCACCATCATCGCCACGTCTTCGACGTCGAGGCCGAAGGCCCGGCTGCGCGCGACCGCCGTGACCGAGGCGATCGGCCCAAACAGCCAGAACGCGTGGTCGAGCTCATGGATGCTGGTCAGCACCACGCCGCCGCCGAGATCATTGCGCGCCTCGTAGCGCGTCTTGAAATCCGCCCACGCATGGCAGGTGGGTAAGTATTCGCCGAACTGCATGCGGCTATACAAGGCCTCGCCGATGTCGCCCCGCTGCAGCGCTTGGCGGATCGCAACCAGGGCAGGATGGAATCGGAGGTTGTGGCCCAACAGCACCTGCGCTCCGGTTTCCTGCGCGCGCTGCATCAACAACTCAAGCCCGTCTGTTCGATGCGCCAATGGAACCTCAACCAGGACCGCCGCGCCGATCTCCACGGCCCGGGTCAGCGGCTCCATATGCAGCGCCGTCGGCGTACCGATGATCACGATGGCCGGGTTGCGAGCGAACGCTTCGTCAGGATCGGTAATAGTCGTGAACTCATCACCCAGTAGCGTCCGAGGCAGCCGCGCGTTGCGGCGCAACACAGAAATATTCCGGTGGCCCATCGCGAGGAGATTGCGCACATGCCGCTCACCAATCGAACCTAGCCCAATCACTAAGACTTCCCCATCAAACGGCATCAATACTCCCGTACGCGAAACGTGGCAAAGAGGATGTCGCCAGCACAGACCCGATCCAGCAGGCGCAAGAGACCGATGTATCCGGCCCGCAGCCAGACCGAGGAGGCAACGGCGCGGGCGATCGACCGCTCCAGCTGCACCAATCGCGTCGGCAACAGCGGCACCTTGCCGCGAATCGTCATCGTGCCCGTCGCCCAGCGGCCAAGCTCGAGCCCCACCCGCTGACCGAGCGCACGCAGCGTCCGGATATCATAGTGATATAGATGCCCCGGCTCCAGGAACATATCCCAGTCATGCCGGCTCAGCCGCGACATCCAACGGTTCAAACTGGCCACATTCGGCACGCCGATCAGCAGCTCTCCGGACGGTGCGAGGCAGCGGACAGCTTCACTGAGCACCGCGGTCGGATCCGGCAGATGCTCGACAACACCAAGCAGCGCGATCACGGCGAACCGCTCATCCGAAGGCAGTTCGCCGAGCATCCCGACGCGCACATCCAGACCAAGTTCGGCGCGCGCAAACGCAACTGCTCGAGAATCCAGATCGATGCCGGTCACGCGATATCCTCGCAGTTGCGCCCGGAACAGAAACTGCCCGGCGCCGCATCCGACGTCCAGTAGGCGAGCCGGAGGCTGCACACGCAGCAACGACAGCTCATCACAACTGGATGCCGGGCGCGTGCCGGCTAACCGCACCTTGCTGGCCGAGGCCTCGAAGCACACAGAGGCGGCGGTGTAGAGCTCATCCGGTGAGCGGCCATCTGAGACGGCCACGGTTCGCAGCAGTCCACAGGTTCGACACTGCTCGATGCGCACCTGCACGCGCAGTCCGCGGTCGAGCCCATCCGGAACCGTGTCGAGCGCAGAATCGACGCTCCGGCAGAGACGAAACCCCGCCTCCGCCGCTTGGCAGACCGGGCAGACCGCGACGATGGCCGCCTGCGCTCCGTCCGGCTGACGATCAGTCGTCAGCGTTGCCGTCATGGAGTGTACACCAAACTCGTATCGACTTGCTGACGTTGCAACGCCCAGAGCGTCTCCCGATGCACCCAGCTCGGATTCATCTCTGTCAACGTCTTCAAGATGGTTTCGGTAGAGATGTAGAACGCCGAGCGACCCTCGTGGCACCGACGAGCAACTTCCCGCATCAAGTCGTAGTCTTCCTGGTAGTCTAGCGTCAGGCGGAACCGTTCCCCACGGTGCTCCGGGTCAGCCTGGAGGAGGCTGTTACGGCAAATCCAGTCCGAATCCAGATACCATGTCAGGTGTTCGGTCTGCCGGCGGTTGGTAATCGCCCGGTGCAGGCGTCGCAGCGTACGCACATCAATGACTTCACAGTCCATACCGATGGGCAAACCGGTCGTGCGCGTGAAATCCAGGCTGTGCTCCAGATGGTGGGCCAGCGCCCGCTCAATGTACTCACAGCTGACAAACTGGTCATCTCCAGTCACCCGCACCAAGACGTCCCACCCGAACGCGTCGGCTGTTTGCACCATCCGGCCCATGACGTCTTCCGGCTCACCGCGGAAACACGGCACACCGATCTCACCCGCCAGCGTTTCCAGCGCGTCATCCTCCGAACGCACGGTCGTCGCCAGCGCCACCTGTCCGATCCGCCCAGGATACGAGATCAACCGCTTGAGCAAATATCCCAACGTCGTGTAGCGGTCATAGAACGGCAGCAGCGCCTTGCGCGGCAGGCGCGACGAAGCCAGGCGCGCGTTGCAGAACACGCCGATCCGCTGTGTAAAAAGCGCTTGGGTGAGATGCGTTCCGGGGGCCAGCGGTGCGGCAGGCTGGCGACCAATGGCACGGAGTGCCCGCATGGATCCGTGGTAGCTCCCATCGCGGACCAGTGCCAGCTCCTGCGCACTGATTGGCTGTCCAGCATCGAGTGGCTGGACCGCAATGACGGTTCGTTTCATCTCCTCTTGATACCCTCGCTCCGGCGGTAAGAAGATGCGCTGATCCTGGCCTACCGCGGCCACCGCCTGCTCAATCCCACGGACCATGAGGGCGAACTCCTGCGGCTCCAACGCGCTGTAGTAGTCCTCTCGACGCTCGGCGCGGTGCAGGGTGACGTGCTTTTCAATCACTTGAGCACCTAGGCTCACCGCAAGCGAGGGAACCTGAATCGCTGCAGGATCATCGCCGGCCAGATGATCGGAGAGCCCAATGCGTGCTCTGGGGAAAATTCTTGCCAGTTTGGGAATTTTCCAGAGCTCCAACTCATTAAGATGGATGCCCTGAGCCGGCGGTCCACCCGGCGCATCCGCCAACTTCGGGAATGACTGATACCCATGCAATACGATGGTCTCGTGCTCCGGTCCTAGGCGATCAAAAAGGTCAAAAAGATCGATGAGCGGGGTCCCGCCTGTCCCAACGGCAATGGGTAGCCCCAGCTCACGGACGCCGTCAAGTACCACCGGGTTATCAATATCGGCCGAGTGGATCTTCACCGCCTGCACCTGATCTTTTGCCGAGCAAACGACGCGCAAGCTGAATGGTCCGGAGACCTCTACCCAGACGCCCAACCTCATCTCGCTACAAGCGGTAATGATGTCGTTCCAGACATCCGCGGAAAAGGCGATGCGCTTGAAGTAGGCGTAGTCCGGATGGTCACGTGAAACGACCTCGTCGGGATCGAAGATTTGGAACTTCACCGCGGATGCTCCAGCCTCACGCATCGCGTGCGCCAAACGCAGAAGATAGTCTCGATCGCCCTCATGAATGCAGGCAAATTCTGCTACGCACTGCACCGCTCGACTCATGAGGCCTCACGCCTGTTAGGCAATGGTTGCTGCCATGAGTATTCTTGGCTCATGATCGACGAATCCCTCGCCACATATAGGAACCATATACGTTTTGCCTAGTTAGAAACGCCCTGTTTCTCGAACGAATCGCTCTGGAAAATGCGATGCAACACTGCTGCATACGCTATTTCGGAAATCGTGAGCGGACGAACGTGGTGATGGAGCGTTCTGATGGAGTCGGCTCCTTGACTGGGCTTCCAAGCAGCATTTCTACCTCTCGGATCATTCGTACCATTTCTCGTAGTTCCTCGGGCACCACCGATAACACATGATCCGTACCCGGCAACGACTTGTCGAGCGTGAAATGCTTCTCAATAACCTCGGCTCCAAGGGCAACCGCCACAACGGGAGCTAATACCCCAATCGTGTGATCAGAGTAACCAACACGGTATTGAGGAAATGCCGCCTTCAAGGTTTGAATGACACTCAAATTGGCCTGCTCTGGCGGGCAGGGATATTGCGTCGTACACTGCATGAGGTATAGATCCTTCACGTTAGGTAAATGCGCCACCGCCTCTTGAACTTCATGTAGGGCTGCCATACCAGTCGAAAGAAACACCGTTGGCACGTACCGATTATTGAGGTAGTCGAGCAGCCTGAAATTTAACATCTCGGATGAGGCCACTTTTATCTTGCGCAGACCGAGCCCCTCAACTAAGAATCGCGCTCGTTCCAAGCTGAACGCACTACTCAAAAACTCCACGCCCTGTGCCTCCGCGACGGCCTTCAACTCGTAATGTAACTCATCTGGCACATGAACCTTCGTAAACCATTCCCGCTCAGGGTCGTCCTCGCCCACTTCAGATCCGAGGTAGGATTGGAGCTTCACAATATCCGCGCCAGCCTCCGCCGCCTCCACAATCATTCGGCGGGCCAGTGTCCAATCACCGATGTGGTTTTCCCCGATCTCCGCAATCACAATTGTCCGACCCATTACGCGACTCCTGTCCTCTCATGCTAGACTGCTATCTACCTGCTCTGCCCCCGGGCAGCGGTCGAACCCGAAGCGGCGCAGGGTTTCCAGCGGCCATGCAGCCTTGAGTTGTGCCCAGCCCTGCCCTCGCCGACCATCATCGGCCGTCATGCTCAAGCGATGCTCCCGGTGAAAAAGCACGGGGGCATCAATCGTCACAACGCAAGCCCCACCAGAAAGCAACCGCAAGTACAGGTCATATTCTTCCCAGAAAAAATTCCGATACCCTCCGACTCGTACCACGGCGGACCGGCGTAGTAGCACGCCACCAGCCATCCAGGTGAAGAGATTCTCCACGTGTGGCCGCAATACTTCTAACCGATCCCCATCGACAATCCAATATGCGGGAATGACAATATCCACGCTCGACTTGCCGGTCGCACCGAGCAAGCGCACGAGCGCGTCTTGATCGAACCAATCATCTGAATCCAGCCGGACGACGAATGTGCCGCGAGCTCGCGACAACGCGGTATTGCACGCAGCCGCCAGCCCCCGCTGCTGCGGATGACGCACGATGGTCAGCGCGGATGCCACTTCTTCCGCCAACACCGTTGCGGTTGCATCAGTTGATCCATCATCCACGACCACTATTTCGTACGCGTCTACCGGCAGCGCCTGTGCGCGGACGCTCGTAAGACACGCCGGGAGATAGTCCGCCTGGTTGTGCGTGGCAATGAGTACGCTGACAACAGGTGACGCTGCGGTCATGACCGTGGGCGCCCGAGTTCGGCGATATCGACGATCTTCGTGATCCGGATTTCCTGCTTCTCCTGCCACCATGCCCGGCTGATCTCCCGGATCTTAGCCTCAAGTCCTTCGACTGCAGCTTGGCTACTTTGGAACAGCGTGGTCGACGTGTAATACGCAACAAAAACCTCGGGAGACGGAAACCGAAGTGGGTTGATAAATTGATGAAACGTACACGCACCAAACGTCTGGCGAAGGAGGGGCTCGTACTTCCGGATATCCGAGAAGCCGGGAGCATAGACACTTGGTAAGAATGGGGTAGCGCGTCGATGGATCTCAAGCAATTCGCGGGCATTTTCATCCGGCGAGCCCATGATGTAAACTCGGCCTGTGGGGCTGAGATGTTGCCTCATCTTGGCTACAACGCGTGCCACGTCCATGTAGTAGATCGCGAAATTGCAGAGGATCAGATCGAACCGCTCCAGCCCCAGCTCGACCTGATCTCCAGATGCTTTGAGAAATCGCACATTCGTCAGACCTCGAGCCGCAGCGGCTTGCCGTGCTGTATCCAGCAAGGCCTCCGAGAGGTCGATACCCAAGCCGCTCCGGCATTTCGTAACTACCCCGAACAACTGATGGCCGTTGCCGCAACCAATATCGAGCACTGTCTCGGATAGTTGGGGCTTAGCCAGGTCGAGAAACCACTCGGTCAGGTCCCTTGTCCCGTATGCCTGCTGAATAGCAATACGGTCCTCCAACGGCTTGGCCTGCTCATAGAGCTGACTGAACTGTTCCACCGTAACCTCCATGCAATTTCGATGTGATGCACCGACCTCACTCGAGCTCCACACGTCTGATACCGGTTGCTTATGCGGACACTGGAATCCGTCAAGACGATGAACGACAAAGAAGGTCACCGATATTACCGGCGACAAGCATGTTCATCAGCGGTGGGCTCATCAAACCGAGCGTAATGCGCATAGGCACAGCGGGCACCCGTTGAAACAACTCCGGGTAAACCTAATGATGCGCCTGACCCATAGCATCAGGCTATCTCACGCAAGAGCATGAAAGCCTCGGCTGCGAGCCGACCGCACTGTGCGCCGCGCGTTTGGGCCCTAGCCCGCAACATCTCCGGGCTGCGCGGATGCGGGGCGCTCCGACTCTCGCGTTCATAGGCGGCCATAGCGCTCAGTTTGCGGTCAAGCTGCGCGGAAATATCCTGAAAGACTGTTGGGACGAATGCCTCCGACACTCCGGGGAACACCTGTTCGGTGCCCGAGGGCACCTCATAGGCCAGGACGCGGCGGACGAAGGGCGCAGCAAATGGCCGCAGCGCGATGTTCGATGCCTGTGCCACTGCGCGATGATCCTGATGTAAATCACCCCCAAAGCACGTGTAGATGAGCTCTGGCCGCACTTCAGCCACCGTGCGCTCGAGTGCTTCAAGCAGCTCCTGGAAATGCAGCGATAGCTGTTCATCCGGCAGGTCTAAGAACCGGAGCCCGGCGTAATCGAGGATGTCTTGCGCCGCCTTGGCACATGCCTTCTCCTCTTCAATCATGTCCGCGTTGTAGACCCGGCTGTATGCGCGGTTGCAGACCACGCATACGTCCACACGGTCACCATGATCCACGTGCCGGGCGATTGTTCCGCCACAACCCAGCACCTCATCATCCATATGCGGAGCGATGATCAAGATCTGTGCCACGTGTGTCCCCCGCGCTTTACTGCTGAGGCTCTTCTCAACTGCCTCTGGTATCGTAGGTACTCGCACTCGCTTCAACCCGTTCGGCCAGATGGTGCAACGTATTCCTGCCCTTGGGGCTCTTTCGGAACGCCTCAATATTACCTCCAAAGACCTTGACCCAGTTCTTGGACATTTGCTGCCGGTAGAATTCGCTCAATTCTGCATTGGCCTTCTTAAACATCCTCTGCA
This sequence comes from Candidatus Omnitrophota bacterium, assembly GCA_020057015.1. Classification (GTDB taxonomy): domain Bacteria; phylum Omnitrophota; class Gorgyraeia; order Aquiviventales; family Aquiviventaceae; genus JAGVGS01. Next base: position 23,984 of record JAGVGS010000126.1, read on the forward strand.
GTGTTTCATCCGGCAGGTCAGTCATGTTCACGGGAATCTGGTCTAGAGACCAATCCTGACAAATATAACGGTCGTGGAAATCTTTGTCGTCTTTGATACGACCAGTTTGTTTGCACCACTCATAGAGCCCAGTACCCGGAAAAGGCACACAACCAAATATCTTCTGCGCTCGGTAATGACCATAGGAAATATTCTTGATCAGCTGCACCGTATCCTGCAACGTTTCCTCGTTCTCACCCGGCTGCCCAAACATCAGACCATATTCACAGTAGATATTGTTTTCGCGAGTTAATTGTACAGCCTCGTAGATCTGTTTCACCGTCGTCTTCTTCGACATCGTTTCCAAAATTCTTTGGTTGCCGGATTCGAGACCATAATACACAGCGATGCACCCGGACGCTTTGAGCAGGCGAGCGATTTCAGGTGTGACGGTATTGACGCGTCCCGAACAGTTGTATTTGATCTTGATGCCACGCTGAAGAATCCCCTCGCAGAAACTCCTGATCTTGTTCTCGCTCAGCATCAACAAATCGTCAACGATGTAGAAGCCGTTGAGATTGTAAGTATCGACCAGATACTCCATTTCGTCCAAGAGATCATCGAAGGGGCGGATTCGATATGCATTGACACGAAAACAGAAATCACACGCGTAGGGACACCCACGACCCGTGACAATTGGGAGCACACGGTCGTTCATCTCAAATGGGTAGAACTTAGGGGTGCGGATATAGCTTTCAATAGGATAGAGGTCCCAGGACGGCCAGCCAACCTCCTTTTTTGTGACCTCGCTGGGCAAGAAAGGCTTGCCCGTATTGAAGTATGCACCGTCTTTCATATACGAGATGCCCTGGACATCCTCCAGCCCTTGTTCACCTGCCAAAGCACTCATCAACGACACGATCGTAATTTCAGCCTCTCCTATTGCGGCAATATCCGCCCCTGTCTCCCTTAGCGCAAACTCAGGGATGGGACTGGGGAGTGCCCCCCCAAGAATGATCGTGGCATCGGGAACAACAGCCCGAATAATATTGCATATACGTTTAACTTCCTTGAACATAGGATACAGAGCACCTATGCCGAAGATCTTTACACCGCTCTGGACCACCTCCTTGGCTATCTCAATATCGTCATATGACCACATGCTCGTATCCGTAATGTTCACATCAATCCCGCAACGCCGCATCGCCGTGCTAATATAACCTGGGCCTAGTGGCATGAGTTTTTTTCTATAGTAATCATTTGGTATGATCAGCATCGCCCGCATCCCGTTGAGCACCGGGTAATTGATCTTCTGCACGGTGCGTTCTTTCATCCTGATCGCTGTAGACCAGGGACTGGTCGTCAGCGGCTTACCGTCTGTCGTCACCTTGCTACTGCCCATGGAACCTGCCTGCCTCCTGATATCTGGCTGAACCTGACATCTTCACCCTTAGGAAGACTGCTATGCAACTCATCCTTGCGAGGTTCCCTTACCTCATCAGTACCCCTGACACGTACGGCTCTGCAGACGACCTCACTCGAATCTAGGTCAACAAGGCTGGATCGACCAATTCCCAGCGCTCTTTACCCTGTGCTTCGCGCTGACTAAACCACTCCACATACCGCCGCACGCCATCTTTGAACAGAGTAACGGCCTCCCAACCCAGCTCTTGTCTCGCTCGCTCGCTCTTGACCTCTTTACCAGAGAAATCACCTGGGCGGCCTTCGGTGTGAACAATTTCCACCTGACCGATGACTTCCCGAATCGTCTCGGCGATCTGAAGGATTGAAACTGGTGCGCGACCATCGAGATTGTAGATCCGATTCTTCGCTATCGACCGCAACGCTAGAACATTGCCCTCGGCTAAGTCCTCCACGTAGACGAACTTTCGAAACTGCTTCCCATCTCCGGCAATGGTTAAGGGCTGTCCCGTAAGCGCCTTACGTACAAAGATTGGGATAACCGCACCATCGCGGGCGCGTGGTCCGTAAGGGATGCCGAAGCGCAGAATTGTGTACTGCAGGCCGTAAAGCTGCTGGTACGCACGGCAGTAGGACTCTCCGGCGAGCTTTGTGGCCGTGTAGAGATGGGAGGGCGACGGAATCTGCGTCTCCTCATCCACCACACTTTCGCGGCTATCACTGTAGACCCACGTCGTACTGCCATAGACAACGCGCTTAACCTTGGCGCGACGCGCAGCCTCAAGTACGTGGAGCGTACCTCGGGTGTTCACGTTCTCAGAATAGACCGGGTCGTCGAAAACATCCTTTACATCAGCAACGGCGGCAAGGTGAATCACCGCATCGACCGCTGTCATAGCGATACGCAGCGTCTCCAGGTCGAGCAGGCTTCCGATCTGATGTTCGACAGCCTCGTGGTATGGCGACCGCCGCTGATCAAAGATCCGTGGTGTGACCCCATGTGCCAGTAAGCGATCCACCACATGCGAACCAATAAACCCTGCACCACCTGTCACTAACACTCTCATGATTGCCCCTCCCCTCTATTGCCCGCCTGATAATACAACGGCACACACCAATGGTTGCTTGCAACCCAATCCGTGTTTGGTAACTCCACAGCGTGCTTCAAGATCCGATGACACGGCTGATCATAGACTCGGCCTGTCGATTTCTCGATTGGTTGGAACACAATATACTTGTAAAGTCCGGAGATCATGCCTTCAGGCAGCCGCAACCGAAGGGTGTATTGGGAATCAAACGTTTGGGCAGCATAAGCGTTCTTCCAAGCCACGATGTCTGGCATGCGTTCAGTTTGAATCACTCCGAGTGCCGCCGTGAATTCACTGAGCCGATAGTTGAGCCCCTGAACCGTGTATTCGAACTTGCCGTAGTTGCGGTATTGTTTCGAGAAGGCCACGAGCTCCGGACGGCGGGAGACGAGCATGCCTCCCTCCCCTGTGGAAATGGTTTTGGTCGCGTAGAACGAATATACGCCCGCGTCCCCCCAACTGCCGGGTCTTTTCCCGTGCCAGCTCGCTCCGTGGGCGTGCGCGCAGTCTTCCAGCAACCAGATGTTCCGCTTCCGACAGTAGGCTGCGATCTGCTCAACATCGAAGGCAATATGGCCTCCAATGTGTACGAGCCAAGCGGCCTTCGGCTGGTAATATTCGGCCTTTTTCTGGAAGTCCTCAAATGACATACAGAGGTCTTCTCGATTACAATCCACAAACTGCACCTGCCCTCCCGCTCTGAGGACACTTAACGGTGTCGCCATGAACGTGTTGGACGGGCAGAGCACCGTCTTCCCTCTAACCCCGATGAAGTCCAGGGCCGCCATGGCCCCCCCAGCCCAGCTAGAGAAGGCAACGCTCGGTAACTCATTCCACGTCGTCCAACGTGCCTCAAATTCTTCTGTAAAGCGTCCTTCGGACCAACGTTGCGATGTAATCACCTCGTCCCACATCAAGTGCAACCGTTCTCGATCCGCCGAATCAAACCCAATCGTGAATCGAGAGGCATCGGGATAGACCGTACCAACCGCCATGTCCTGCATCCTCCCCCATCAGTGTTGTTCAGTTGCAACAACCGGTTCTTTAGTAGCCGATCCAACCGGTTTACAGAATCACGCGATCGTCTCTTGCAGACCACCCTGAAGTTTCACCCGACGCTCCCTCCCCAGTCGCGCTTGGCGGTCGCGTCTATTCAAGGCTAGCTAGATGCCCGCCGGGCAGACTTGGGTGCGCTGAGGGTTGTAGTCATGCGTGTCATTGCTCTGCTAAAACAACGTGTAGATAAACGGAGCCACGGCCGAACTTTGGCTAAACATGACAAGACCGACAAATAGCAACAGCACTACCACCATCGGAATCATCCACCAGATCCGCTCCCGCCAAAGATACTGCAATAACCGACCGATAACTCCGGCCCGTAACACCGCACCGCGTAATCCCATCCTAGCTCCTATCGCTGCACAGCAGCCGTGGCCTTTGCGACAGCACCCGGCAGCTCGATTGACGATTTCTTGACCAGATGATCACCCAGGACCAGCCAATCGATGCCGCTGGCTAAGAACGTCTTAATGGCATCGGCTGGGGTATTGACCATCGGCTCGCCTCGTAGGTTAAACGACGTGTTGAGCACGACCGGCACGCCGGTCCGGTCCGCAAACCGGCTGATTAGTTCCGCGTACCGGGGGTTGGTCTTGCGCGAGACCGCCTGCATGCGTCCGGTGCCATCAGCATGCGTCACCGCAGGAATGACCGCGCGCTTCTCTGGACGCACGTCTGCCACGTAGAGCATGAACTGTGCGGGGTAATGGCGCTCCGGCTCCTGGAAGTCCATGTACTCAGGGACAGCCTCCATCAGAATCGAGGGAGCGAAGGGACGAAACGGCTCACGGAACTTGATCTTCTCATTGACGATCAACTTCATGTCAGCCCGTCGGGGGTCGGCTAGGATGCTGCGGTTACCTAGCGCGCGCGGGCCCCATTCTGAACGGCCCTGGTACCAGCCCACTACCAGTCCATCAGCGAGTGCCCCGGCCACTTGGTCCAATAGCTCCCGGTCATCGCTCAGCCGCTGCGCCGAGAGCCCGCGCTCACGCAATGCGGCCTCAATCTGTCCCTCGCTGTAGCCCCCGCCCCAGTAGGCATGCTCCATGACAAAGGTGCGAGGCTGCTGCAGCAGCACGTGGTGTACCCAGAGAGCCGCTCCGACAGCGCCCCCAGAATCGCCGGCCGCCGGCTGGATGTAGATCTCCTTAAACGGCGTTTCACGCAGCAACCGTCCGTTCGCCACGCTGTTGTACGCGACACCGCCCGCAACGCACAGCTTCGATAAACCAGTGTCCTTGTGCAGCTGCCGCGCGATGCTCAGGAGGGCTTCTTCGGTGGCCAGCTGAATGCTGGCGGCTACATCGGCGTAGTACTCGTTCTGCTTCAGCGCGCGCGTATCCCACGTCTCTGGTAGCCCGCTGCTGCGCGTGTAGAACTCAGACTCCGGCACCCGCGGCTCGCCGAAAAGGCCCACTAGCTTCGGGCTGAACGAGTGCCGATCCGAATAGTGATAGCTTAGATACGACAGGTCTAACTGGAAGCCTCCGTCCGCATCCTGGTGCAGAATTTTGGCGACCTTGTCCAGGTACCGCGGCGTGCCGTAGGGCGCCATGCCCATGACTTTGTACTCACCCTCATTTACCTCGAAGCCGAGGAAAGCAGTGAAGGCTGAGTACAGCAGCCCCAGCGAATGCGGGAACCGGATTTCTTTTGTCAGGACCAGCTCGTTGCGCCCCTGCCCATTCCAGGTGGCGCGTCCGTAGCCCACGGCCGTGGTCGTCCATTCGCCCACCCCATCGACTGTCAGCACCGCGGCTTCGCGGTAGGGCGAACAGAAGAATGCACTGGCTGCATGCGAGAGATGGTGCTCTGAGAATAGGATACGCTCCCCCGGAATGCCCAGGCGCTCCTGGATCAGGTTGCGCGTCCAGAGCTTCTCCTTCAGCCACTGGCTCATGGCCTCGGCAAAGGGCCGCCACGAGCGCGGGTAGGTGGCCACACTGGTTTGCAGGATGCGCTGGAATTTTACGAAAGGCTTCTCGTAGAACACGACATAATCGAGCTCCTGCGGGCGGATCCCGGCCTGCTGCAGGCAGAACTGAATGGCCAGGTCTGGAAACCTGAAGTCATGCTTCTTGCGGGAGAAACGCTCCTCCTCGGCGCACGCCACCAGCTGGCCATCGCGCAGCAGTGCTGCCGCCGCGTCGTGGAAATAGCAGGAAATGCCGAGGATATGCATCTGCGTCAGCCTTCCAGCCTGGCCGCGTCGAGCGTATCCGGCAGCGATGCACGCGGCACCCAGCGCGAGCCCTCGCGCCGGCGCACCATCAACGGGTCAGCCATCAGCCGCACGAACACCGCGAAAGGCAGCAGGACCACGAAATATACGCCGGTCATCACCCAGGTGCCCAAGATCCCGAGGACGCGCATCACCCGTGGGGCTAGCCATCGGCCCCAGGGCAGCAGACCCAATGCTATGCAGGCCATCGTAATCACGCGGGCGACCCAACCGGTGAAGAGGTGATGCCCGATGCTGTGCGCCACGCGCCAGATACCCATCGCATAGCAGACAAACAGGATGGTCAGCGCGATCTCGCGGCTTTGCCTGCGGGTGGAACGCGGATTATCCATGCGTCGGTTTTACGTTCTCCAGCATCATCGCCTGCCGAAACCATGCCACGGTCTTGGGCAAGCCCTCCTGCAGCCGCATCGTCGGCTCCCACTTCAGCAGCCGGCGCGCCAGGCTGATATCCGGCTGACGCTGCTTCGGATCATCCTGCGGCAGGGACTGGAACACGATGCGGCTCTTGCTGCCGGTTGCGTGCAGCACCTGCTCGGCCAGCTCCAAGATCGTAAACTCTTCAGGATTGCCTATATTGACCGGGTCATGATAATCCGAAGCCGCCAGCCGCATAATGCCCTCGACCAAGTCATCAACATAGCAAAACGAGCGCGTTTGCTTACCATCACCAAACGCGGTCAGCGGCTCGCCGCGCAATGCCTGGCTGATGAACGCTGGAATCGCCCGGCCATCCGCCAGCCGCATCCGGGGCCCAAATGTATTAAAGATACGCACGATCCGCGTATCCACGCCATGCGCGCGATGGTAGGCCATCGTCATCGCCTCGGCAAACCGCTTGGCTTCGTCGTACACTCCGCGCGGCCCAACCGGATTGACATGGCCCCAGTAACTTTCCACCTGAGGATGCACATGAGGATCGCCGTAGACTTCAGAGGTCGAGGCCAGCAGGAACTTGGCCTTCTTAGCCTTGGCAATCCCTAGCGCGTTGAGCGTGCCCAACGAACCCACCTTGAGCGTTTGGATGGGGAATTTCAGATAATCGATTGGGCTGGCTGGAGAGGCAAAATGCAGGATAAGGTCGATCGCCCCTTCTGGGACGATCGGCTTGCTAATATCGTGCCGGATGAGCTGAAAAGCACGATTGGCAGCAAGGTGGGCAATATTGCGTTCGCTGCCGGTGATGAAGTTATCAATGCATAACACCGCATCGCCGGCAGCCAGGTATTGATCGCACAGATGCGAGCCAATGAAGCCAGCCCCTCCGGTGATCAGTACTCTCATATGCCGGCTCGGACCGTGGCGGCTTCAGGATCTTGGGCGCTGGATGCGGCATCTACGCCCGGCGGCGATTGGGCGGCTGAAGCCTCGAGACGGCGCAACAGCCTAATACCCCGGTGCTTATTGGGGGTGCGCTTGATGAAACCCCGGCGCTCCAGGGCGTTAAGCCGATCCACCGCGGATTTGTAGGAGGCGATCTGACAACCCGCCTGGATCTCACGGATGAGGGGACCTTGCCGGTGCTCGGCCATGAACTGCCGAACAAAATCCAGCACGATCTGCTGCTTGTGAGTAACGATACACCTTGGCAGGAAAGCTCCCAAAGGAATAGTACAATATTTTATTGCAACGAATAGAGGCTTAATTTAGCCTAGCGCTGAAGATACGTCAAGACTTTTTGTCCCAAGCTTTCCACCGGAGATCGCTCACTTATGGTGATATTTTTAGGAAGCCGCTGCGAGTTGGGCGATGCGGGTAATCTGCTCGAGGGATAATTCTGGAAACATCGGCAAGGCAAGCAGTTCCTTCACTGCACTGTCGGCATGGGCAAAGGCTTTGCCCTGCAATCCCAGCGCGCTTAAGGCCGGCTGGGCCGGTAATGTCGATGGATAATACACCTGGCAGCCGATCCCGGCACTAGTTAAGCGCGCTTTCACCTCATCGCGCCGTGTCGAGCGCACACAGAACTGGTGATACACGTGCTGATAGCCAGGCAGCTCCTTGGGCGTCTCAACCAGGGCCCCGGACTTGGCAAACGCCGCTCGGTACCGCTCAGCATTCGCCCGACGCGCGCTATTCCACGCATCCAGGTGCCGCAATTTGACCCGCAGGATCGCCGCCTGCAGCTCGTCCAATCGGCTATTGCGCCCCATCATGAGGTGCCAGTACTTCTCCTTGCTGCCGTGCACGCGCAGCAAGCGCACCTGATCAGCGGTCGCTTGATAGTTCGTGACCACCATGCCTCCGTCGCCGTAGCCGCCCAGGTTTTTGGTCGGGAAGAAACTGAGCGCGCCGGCATCGCCGAAGGCCCCTGCCCGTCGCCCCTGGTACTCTGCGCCGATCGCTTGGGCGCAGTCTTCGATCACCTTAAGGCCATGGCGGTGCGCGATCGCCTGCAGCGCGTCAACCGCATAAGGGTGCCCATAGAGATGGACCGGGAGAAGGGCTTTGGTCTTAGGCGTGACGGCCGCTGCCACCTGGTCGGGGTCGATGTTATACGTCGCGAGTTCAATGTCGACGAAGACCGGGATGGCCCCGACGGCTACGATGGCTTCCGCCGTAGCGAAGAAACTGTAGGCCGTCGTGATGACCTCATCACCCGGACCGATGCCGCACGCGCGCAGGGCCAGCTCCAGCGCATCGGTGCCCGAGGCCACGCCGATGGCATGCCTTGTCCCGCAGTACGCTGCCACCTCGCGCTCCAGGACTTCCACCTCCGGCCCCAGGATGAATTGGCCGCGGTCGAGGACCTGCTGGATCGCTGTGTCGATTTCCGGCTTAATCGAGCGGTACTGCGCTCGGAGGTCGAGCAGCGGGATGGTTAGTGGGGCGCGGACTGACGTCATTAAGCCACAGGATGCGCCTTAAACCATTCCACCGTCCGACGCAATCCCTCATCAAAGTTCACGCTGCCCTGCCACTTCAGCAGGTTCTGGGCCTTGCTCGCATCGGCATAGGTGCGGTACACGTCGCCAGCGCGCTTGGGCTGAAAGGCGGGCGGCACCGAGAGCCCCATGATCTTGTTCAGCCGCTCGAGCAGGTCGAGGACCGTGTGCTCTTCGCCCAGCGCCACGTTGAAGACTTGCGCATCGCCAACGCCCTTCACCTGCGAAGCGAGAATAGTCGCATCGGCTACATTGTCGACGTACGTGAAATCGCGCGACTGCTTGCCGTCGCCGTAGATCGGCGGCGACTGCCGCTTCAGCAGCGAGACGATAAACTTCGGGATAACCACCGCATAATCGTTCTCCAGGCTCTGGCGCGGCCCGAACACGTTGAAGTACCGCACCGCCACCGTTTCCAGCCCGAAGCCGCGATAGTACAATCCGCAGAGCAGCTCGTCCATGAGCTTCGAGGCGGCATACGGCGAGACCGGGTTGGTCGGGTCCTGCTCCGTCATGGGGACTTTCGTGGCTTCGCCGTAGACCGAGCTCGAGGAGACCACCACCACGCGTTTGACCTTGTGCTGCACCGCCTGGTCCAGCAGGTTCGTCGTGCCCATCACGTTGACATCCATATAACCGTAGCTGTCGGCCATTGACTTCGGTACGCTGCGCCAGGCCGCCACGTGCAGGATGAATTCGATCCCGGCGCAGGCTTTGCCTATTAAGGCGCGATCGCGGATATCGCCTTGCAGGAACTCCACCTTGTGGCGCACCTCGGCAAGATTCTCCAGCCGGCCCGAAGAGAGGTCATCGAGCACCCGGACCTGGTGTCCGGCCGCCACCAGCCGGTCGGTGATATGCGACCCGATGAACCCCGCTCCGCCCGTCACCAAATAGCGACTCATGGTAGGCTCCTTAGAGTTTGATGATCTTGGGCGAGCGCTTGCCCAGCGACCCGTACAAGTTGCGCGTATCCACGATGACCGGCAGATGCCGGAGCACCAGTTCATAGTTGACATGCGAGTGGTTGGTCAGCAGCACCGCCGCGCTGCAACGCTTGAGGGCCGCGGCGGTTAGCGGCAGCGAGCGGGCTTTGGCTCCGTTCAGCTCCATCGTCGGGACGTAGGGATCATGGTAGACGACGTCGGCCCCCTTGTCCTTGAGAATCCGCGCCACATCATAGGAAGGAGAGTCGCGCAAGTCGCCAACATCCTTCTTGTAGGCCATGCCCAGCAACAGCACCCGCGCGCCCCGCAGCGCCTGGCGCTTGGCATTGAGGGCCTCGGAGACCTTGTTCACCACGTAGCGCGGCATGGCGGTGTTGATTTGGGTGGCCAGCTCGATGAAGCGCGCCTCTTCCCCGAAGCTGCGCACCTTCCAGGCCAGGTACATCGGATCCGAGGGAATGCAGTGCCCGCCGATCCCAGGGCCGGGATAAAAGGGCATGAAGCCGAAGGGCTTGGTCTTGGCCGCATCGATGACTTCCCACACATCGATCCCCATCCGATCGCAAATAAGGGCGATCTCGTTGACCAGGCCGATATTCACCGCGCGGAACGTATTCTCCAAGAGCTTGACCATTTCCGCCGCCTTGGCAGAGCCCACGGGCACCGTCCGCTGAATCGCCGTGCCGTACAGCGCCGTGGCCAGGCGCGTGCACACGGGCGTGATGCCGCCGATCACCTTGGGGATGTTGCGGGTCTGGTAGGTGGGGTTGCCTGGGTCGATCCGCTCCGGAGAAAACGCCAGGCTGAAGTCCCGCCCGACGACCAGGCCCCGGGCCTGCATGGCCGGCAGGATCACCTCGTCGGTCGTCCCGGGATACGTGGTGCTCTCCAGCACGATGAGCTGCCCGCGGCGCGCGCGGCGCGCGATCTGCTCGGTGGCCGAGACGATGTACGACATATCCGGCTCGCGGGTCTTGCGCAGCGGCGTGGGCACGCAGATGATGATCGCGTCCTGCTGCCCCAGCACGTCAAACGACGAGGTGGCCTGCAGCCGGCCGCTCTTGTGCAGCCGACGCAGCTCCTCATTCGGGACATCCTCGATGTAGGAGCGCCCGCGGTTGACCCCCTGCACGCGGCGCGCATCCAGGTCGATGCCGGTGACGCGAAAGCCTTCCTTGGCGAACTCGATGCACAACGGCAGCCCGACGTACCCTAACCCGATCACCCCAATGCGTGCTTGGCGCCGGGCAATCCGGCGGGCTAATTGGCCCAGCGGGCCCGTGCTCGGTACGCCTGCCCCACCTCGTGCCATGATGCAGCCTCCTCAACTACCGCGTCGGTTCTTTGATGCTCCAAGCAACGGTTCCCACCAGGCACGGTGCGCCTGGTACCACGCCACAGTGCGCTGCAGCCCCTGCGCCCACGAAACTTTGGGCCGCCAGCCGAGCGCGCGCAGCCGCTGATCCTCCATGGCGTAGCGCCGGTCATGCCCCAGGCGATCGGAGACAAAAGCCAATGCCTCTGCCGAGGCTCCCGCAGCCGCCAGGACCGCTTGCACCGTGGCGAGGTTCGTTTGCTCCGTGCCGCTGGCGATATTATAAATGCTGCCGACTTGTCCCTGCCGGATCACCACCTCGAGCGCCGAGCAAAAATCATCCACGTACAGCCACATCCGCCGCTGCTGTCCGTCGCCATATACCGGCACGCTCTGGCCCTGCAGCGCGCGCGCGGCAGCTAGAGCGATGAGCTTTTCCGGCCATTGGCCGGGCCCAAAAATATTCGTGGGCCGGACAATCAACACTGGCAGCGCGTAGTTCTGGTGAAAAACTTGTGCCAGCAAATCGGCCCCGGCCTTGCTCACCGCATACGGGTTGCGCGGCCGCAGCGGCGCGCTCTCATCAACCGCCCCGGTGAGGATGGGCCCGTACACCTCATCCGTGCTGACATGCACGAGGCGGGCCACCCGGCCCTCGCGGACTTGCTGCAGCACGACATGCGTGCCTTCGATGTTCGTGCGCAAGAAACGGCTGGCGTCCGCGAGCGATCGATCGACGTGCGTCTCCGCGGCAAAATGCACCACCACCTCGCAACCGCTTAGCGCGCGGCGTACGGCCGCAGGATCGCACACATCGCCATGCCAAAATTGGTAGCGACCCGGCGAAGGCAACGGCCCCAGCCGGTCAATTGATCCGGCATAGGTCAGTGCATCCAAATTGCAGAGCTCATCCTGAGGATGCTGCCGACGCCACCACTGCAGAAAATGCGCCCCTAGAAATCCCGCGCCGCCGGTGACGCCGAGCTTCATACCCGCTGCCGAGACGCCGCGTCAGGCGCGGCCCACGCTGATGTACCGGAACCCCAGCGCTTTCATCCGCGCCGGATCGTAGATGTTGCGGCCATCCACAATCAGCGGCTGGCGCAACAGTTTCTTCAGGCGGGCGAAATCCAACTCCTTGAACTCGTTCCATTCGGTGAGAACCGCCAGACAATCGGCCCCGCGCGCCACCTCATAGGGGTCTTGGCACATCTTCACCTTCGGCAGCAGATGCGCCGCCTCCTTCATGGCCTGCGGGTCAAAGGCCTTGACGGTCGCCCCCTCGCCTTCCAGGTACTCAATGACATCGATCGCCGGCGCGTAGCGCATATCGTCCGTATTCGGCTTAAACGCCAAGCCGAGCACCCCCACGGTCTTGCCGCGCACCACCCACAGGGCTTTTTGGATCTTCTGCGCGAAGCTGCGCTTGGCCAGCTCATTGGCGTTGCGCACAGCTTTGAGGAGCTCGAAGTCGTACCCCAGCTGCTCGGAGATCTTGATGAACGCCTCCACGTCCTTGGGGAAGCAGAACCCTCCGTAGCCCGCGCCGGCGTTGAGAAACGAGCGGCCGATGCGCGGGTCCAGCCCCATGCCGTCGGCCACCTGCTGCACGTCGGCCCCGGCGCGCTCGCAGACCTGGGCCACGGCGTTAATGAAGGAGATTTTCATGGAGAGATAAGAGTTCGAGGCGTGCTTGATCAGCTCCGCGCTGCTGATATCGGTGATTACCAGCGGGGCGCCCAGCGGCTTATACAGAGCCACGAGCAGGTCCTTCGCCCGCTTGCTCTCGACCCCCAGCACCACGCGGTCGGGCTTCATGAAGTCCTGGATGGCCGTGCCTTCGCGGAGAAACTCGGGGTTAGACGCGACGTCGGCGATGTGCTTCTTGCGGTGGTAAGTCTTGATGGTGTGGGCGATCCATTTGCCCGTTTGTACGGGGACCGTAGATTTCTCCACGACCAGCCGATAGCCCGGCAGGTGCTCGGCGATGGAGCGGGCGACATCTTCCACGTAGGCGAGGTCCGCTTCCCCGGTCGCCTTCTGCGGGGTGCCCACGGCGATGAAAATGATGATGGACTTATCGATCCCTTCCTTGAGCGAAGTCGTAAACGCCAGCCGCTTCTCCCGCACGCCCCGCTTGACCAGCTCCTCGAGGCCCGGCTCGTAGTAGGGCATGATGCCCTTTTTCAGGTTGGCGATGCGCTTGACATCGTTGTCCACCACGATGACCTCATGACCCAGGTCGGCGAAACACGCTCCGGTCACCAGCCCCACATGCCCTGCCCCTACGACACTGATGTCCATGTATCCCTCAAGGTGTGATGGTGTTACAGCGGCGGCTGAAGTGCCAAACAGGATGAGTTATTATAGATGCCCGCGCCTTAGCTGGCAAGTAATGGAGAGAACGGGCTGCTCTGGGAGCCGATCTTAGGCTGGTGGTACGAGGTGGAGGTTTCAATCGGCATATTCGGATAGGCCTTCAAGGTCAGCGCGAGGAAGAGCTCCTCGCCAAATTCCCGGTCCACGCGATACACCACCTCGCCGATCCAATCGTGCAGGTCGCGGCGCAGACTGTACTGGTATTCGCGCATGTTGACGAGGCGCTTGGCTCCACCGGCGACTTCCTTCCAAGTCAGCCGATGGAACGTGCCGATCTGCCATTTGGAGCTCAAGCGCTTATCAAACTGGAACACCGTTTCGGTCTTGTCGTTCTGGCTGTAGCGATGTCCCGTGCCGAAATACCACTGCCCCAAGGGCAACAGGTCTAGGCCGCCCTTCGCGCCAAGGGCGAGTTCCTCATAGGCAGGCGCTTGAATCTCCGGCGCATAACGGGCATCGGCATCCATCCGCCCCCCAACGAGCACGAGGTCAAGGTTCCACCGCTGGATGCGGTCATCCCGGGTGCCTGCCACAAAGTGGCTGGGAATGCTCCAATCCGACTCAAAGCGCATCCACGGCCAAGGATACAGCTCCACATCAAAGAGCCAGTCCCCCCACCGCCCCCCCTGCTTATTACCCTGCCCGTGGTAACTGTAGGGCAGCGTGATCAAGGCCCGCGCGAGATCCACGCTTTGCAGCCGCTTCTTGTCCCCTACGGGCCGCCGCGTCTGCAGTTTGTTCTCGAACCCCAGGGTGATCACGTTGCTGGGGCTGCCCGCGGCAGCAAAATTCAGCAGACTGTTGGGCACCGTAGGCTGGTGGAGGTAGTTGTAGGCCACCGTCGGCGTCAGCACGTGGCGCAGGCCATTGATGTTCAGGCCCAGCGCGTTGGTCGCGGTGGAGAACAGGCGGAAGAGCTTGAGGCTCGCATCCATACCGGTATTAAATTGCCCGCTCAAGAAATCGCGCCGCCCCTCGCGAGATGCCCCCTGGATGTCCTTGGTGTAGTACGTCTGCCGCACCCCGGCTTTCGGGGTCAGCTCCAGCGGCCGCAGCCAGTTCAGGGCGTAGCGAAACTGCTGGAACCAGTCGAGCCGCACGACGTCCTCATCCGCATCCGAATGCTTGGTCTTGCTCTGCAGGTTGGCAAAATCCAGCTTGCTCTCAGAGAAGAGCCACGTGTCCCCGACTTGCTGCTGGCGCACGTCGAGCGTCAACTGCGGCAGTGCTTCTTGGCCCACCGTTTGGAAGCGGTTGAGGCGCTTGCGGAACAGGCTGGTAAACGTATAGTTGGGGTCGCTCGTCACCGAAGAGATGAAGCTCTCGGCTTCGTTGTCGTTCATAAACTCTTCGCGGAAAAGCAGATCCTTGCGGAAATTCTCATCGCTGTACTTTTGCAGATCCGTAATCACCGTGGTGTCGGGCAGCGGCTGCCAGCGGTGGCGCCAGAGCACGCGGTAGCGCTGCAACGCAGCCCCCTTCGGCAACGACGCCTTGGGGTCAATGACGCGGCTGTTGGGCTCCTCGTTATAATAGACCTTCAGCAGCCCCTTCCCCCAGTCGCGGCTCTCCACTTGGTGGTCCACGCCGAAGCCCCACCCGAAGGTCCTGCGCCAATCCACCTTCACCGTGCCTTTCTGATTGGCCGGCAGCTCATAACGATAGCCCATGAGGACAAACTGCTCCCAGGGCTTCTTCTTGCCCGGAATGATAAAAAACGGCATCTCGCGATCGGCCAGCACCGCATAGGGGAGATAGATGAATGGGAGTTTGTCCACCACGAAGGCGGCACTGCGTACGCGGGCCAGCTTGTCCTCCGCGAAGATGATCGCGCGACGGCCCGCAAACTTAAAGTGCGGGGGCTCCAGCTCGCAGGAGGTCAAGTACCCCGGGCTGACCTGATACACCCCCTCGGCAATGGATTCGATGCTGCGCCCATGCTCATGCCAGGGCGGCGTGGAAACCGTCCCTTCCAGAAATCGGCCCTTCTTGCGCTCAAAATTGTAGTGCACCATTTCGCCGCGGAAGACTTGCGCCCCGTCTTCCAGGCGCACGTGGCCTTCGGCATAGGCATCTTTGGTGTCGGTAAAGAGCGTCAGGTGATCGCACGTCATAAACGCCTCGCCGTAGACCACCTCGACATCCCCCTCGGCGATGGCGATTTTGCGGTCCGGAGAAACGCTCATCTGCCGGGCGTTGATCTGCACGGCCCCGGCAGGCGGGCGCGGGCGATCCTTGAGGCTGGCGGTGGGCGATGGGGGGGCCGGCTTCGTCGTCACGACGACAGGGGACAACTCCACCCCGCCGGTGGCATCCACCGCTGCAGGGGCCTCATCGAGGGTCTCGGCCGGGGCCTCCTGGACGACCTGCGCAGGACGCTCCTCGTCAAGAGGCGCGGCCGCCACGAGGGGAGCTGCCGCTGCTTCCTCTGCGCGGGCACCCGTCGGTGGCGACGATATCGCTTCAGCCGTGCGGGCCGCCTTCACGCGCGTCCGCTGTGCTGCCCGCGAGGCCTCTGCCGCAGCTTCGGCGCGCTGTTTCGCACGCTGTTGTTGGTGCTTGGCTTGCTCCTGAGCGGCTTTCTGCAGGGCGAGCAGCTCCTGGTCCCAGCGCGCGCGCTCGGCCGTCAGGCGGCGCTGCTGGGCGTTGCGCGCGGCTTTCGCGCGATGGCGCTGCTGCTCCTCTTGCTTCAGCTGCGCTTGCAGGCGCTCAAAGCGCTCCGGCGAGAGCTGCTCAAAAGGACGCGTCGTTTCCAACCGCTGCTCGCACAGTTGGCGGTAGAGCTGCAACCGCTCGTCTGCCGGTGTCAGCGCTTCCAGCTTTTCGATGCGGCTTAAAGCCGCCTCATACGCGCCCTGCTTCAAGAGGCTCCGCAGGTCCTTCCAGAGTTCATCGATAAAGGACTGTTGCGCGTGAGGCGCTTGGGAAGGGGTGTCGGAAGGAGTCGCCGCATCGGCAGCGTGGGAGAGGGTTGGCGCAAAGCACCACTCAGGCAGCCCCAGCAGGGCCGCGAGCAGGGCGGCTAAGACGCGCAGACGAGAGGGCTTCAACAGAGACTCACAGGGACTTCCACGTGGTGTCTTTAGGGCCGGCGAGAGGCCGCCGGCCGCGCGGCCAGGCTCGCCGGGGGCTTCGTCGACTTGGCCGATGCCGGCAGCTTTTCCCAATCCTTCAGAAAACGCTCCAGCCCGCTGTCGGTCAGCGGATGCTTCACCAGGGCTTCTAGCACGCTGAAGGGCATCGTGGCGATGTCCGCCCCCAGGCGCGCCGCCGCCACCACATGAAGGGGGTGGCGCACGCTGGCCACGAGGATCTGCGTGGTAAAGCCGTAGTTCGTGTAGATGGTCTTGATGTCGGCAATCAGCGCCATCCCATCCTGGCTGATATCGTCCAGCCGCCCCACGAAGGGCGACACGAAGAAGGCGCCGGCTTTCGCCGCCAGCAGCGCCTGAGAGGCCGAGAAACACAGGGTCACGTTCACGCGGATCTTGCGCTGGGAAAGCTGCCGGGTCGCCTTGAGCCCCTCTTTCGTCAGCGGGCACTTGACGATAATGTTCGGGTGCAGCTTCGAGAACTCCACGCCTTCGGCGACCATGCCCTCGGCATCGCGTGAGACGGTCTCCATGCTCACCGGGCCATCTACCGTCTCGCAGATCTCCTTGAGCAGCGGAAAGAACTCTTTGCCTTCTTTGGCCACCAGGCTGGGGTTGGTGGTGACCCCGTCAATCGCGCCCCAGCTGACCGCTTCGCGCAGCTCAGCCAAATTGGCGGAATCCAGAAAAATCTTCATGCGTGAGGCCTCCCGTGGGCAGTTTTGGAAGCTTTTACTTTACACTGCCCTCTCGAGCCTGTCCACTACCGTTGCAGCGAGGCCTGCCACACGACCACGCGATTGCGCCCTTCGTGCTTGGCCGCGTACAAGGCCTGGTCCGCCCGCTCGACCAGGGCTTCCAGCGTGGCCCCCTGGGAAGGATAGACCGCCAGCCCGATGCTCACCGTCTGGGAGAGCAGCTCATCATAGGCGCGGATCGGATGCACTTCCACCAGCTGCTTCAGGCGCTGCGCGATCGGTAGGGCCTGTGCGATGTCGGTTTCCGGCAGCAGGATGACGAACTCTTCCCCGCCAAAGCGGCCCATCAAGTCGATGTCGCGCAAGTGCCCGCGTATCAGCTGGGCGACATCGCGCAGCACGACATCGCCCACCAAGTGGCCGTACGTGTCGTTCTTCTCCTTGAAGCGGTCCAGATCCACCATCAACAGCGCGCACTCGCGCTGCTGGCGCCCGGCGCGTTGCAATTCATCCAGCGCGCGCTCGTTGAAGTGCCGCCGCACCCAGACGCTGGTCAGCGCATCGGTCACCGCCAGCGCCTCGACGCGCTTGTACAGATGCACGCGCACGAGCTGCATCGATAGCTGATGGGCGACCACCGCAAACAGCTCTTGGTGGACGGCACCTAAGCCTTCGGCAATGAGCGCTCCGGCGAGGTGCTGCCGGCGCCACAAGGGGGCCGCCACCCAAGACGCCTGCGGCAGCGCCCACGCGCGAGGGTTCAGGCGGTCTGCGGTCGCCTGGCGCACTACGGCCTGTTCAGCCTCCTCCAGAGCCCCCACCGTCAAGGTCACTTGCCCGCTCTCCCGCACGGCACGCCAGGCCTTCGCCGGGCCCTCCTCCAGGTGCAGCAAACGCATCCGCTCCACCCCCAACAGCCGGGGAGCGATTTCCATGAACGCGGCGACGAGCGCTTCCAGATGCAGCGCGCGGTTGGTCTCCTTCGTGACTTGGTACAGGTTGACCAGCTCGGCGATGCGCTGCTCCAGGTCTTGTGTCGTGCTATCAAAGCTCAGCACCGCCTGCGAATGACCAGCGAGCTTGGCCAGCGCGTCCTGGCGGCGCTGGCGGGCGGCGGCCATCTCGCGCGCATCCTGCTGCCGCTGGGCC
>JAGVGS010000166.1 GCA_020057015.1 Candidatus Omnitrophota bacterium
CGGCATGCCCGATTCCAGCGCTTGCGTGAAGGCCTCCGATTCCCGCGCCGCGCGGTTCAGGTGATACTGCTTATAAAACATCAAACTCCAAGAGAGCACGGATAAGATCACCAGGCCAAGGAGCACCACCTTGACCACCAAGCTCGCGCGCAGAATCAGATCCAAGACGTCCATTTAGTCCCTCCCTACCACAAACCGCACAGGAATATCGACGATCATCGCCACCAGGATGCTTCCACGGCCGACTCCTCCTGCCAGGGCCGCCTCATGGGCCCGCCTTTATGGCAGAGCTCCAGCATTGGGTATCCTTTCAGATACGCGGCGTGCACACTTGGGAGATTTAAGATACCACGCTCTCGACAAACTTGCTACAATAGCCGCTGTTTCGCATCCATTCTGCGCACCGTGCCCCACCACACCATTGGAGGAGTGAAGGAATGCCCATCTCAACACCGCTGCACGAAATCTTCGGCGCCCATGTCTTCAACGACAAGGTGATGCAAAAGCGCCTGCCCCAGGCCACCTACAAGGCGCTGCGCAAGACGATTGAAGAGGGCGTCCCGCTGACCCTCGAGGTCGCGAACGTCGTCGCCAACGAGATGAAGGACTGGGCGCTGGAGCATGGGGCTACGCACTACACCCACTGGTTCCAGCCCCTAACCGGCATTACCGCGGAGAAGCACGAAGCGTTCATTTGGCCCACCAATGACGGTGGCGTGGTGATCGAGTTCTCCGGTAAGCAGCTCATTCAGGGCGAGCCCGATGCCTCGTCCTTCCCCAGCGGTGGCTTGCGCTCGACCTTCGAGGCGCGCGGCTACACCGCCTGGGACTGCACCTCCCCGGCGTTCCTGAAGGAAGACGGCCATGACAACGTGACCCTCTGCATCCCCACCGCGTTCTGCTCCTACAGGGGCGAAGCGCTCGACAAGAAAACCCCGCTCTTGCGCTCCATGGATGCGGTCTCCAAGCACGCGATCCGCTTGCTGCACGTGTTGGGCAACACGACCGCCAAGCGGGTCTACTCCACCGTCGGCCCGGAGCAGGAGTACTTCCTCATCGACAAGAAGTTCTATGATGAGCGAATCGACCTGATCACCTCCGGTCGGACGCTCTTCGGCGCCCCGGCCCCCAAGGGCCAGGAACTGGAAGACCAGTATTTCGGCGCGCTGAAAGACCGCATCGCGGCCTTCATGAAAGAGCTCGACTGCGACCTCTGGAAAATGGGCGTCGCGGCGAAGACCAAGCACAACGAAGTCGCCCCTGCCCAGTACGAGCTGGCCCTGGTCTTCTCGACGGCGAACATCGCCACCGACCACAACCAGCTCGTGATGGAGACCATGCAGAAGGTGGCTCTGCGCCATGGCCTGGTCTGCCTGCTGCACGAGAAGCCCTTCGCCGGCGTCAACGGCTCGGGCAAGCACAACAACTGGTCGCTCGCCACGGAGGACGGCCACAACCTGCTCGAGCCGGGCAAGACGCCGCATGACAACGAGCAGTTCCTGCTCTTTCTCTCCGCGGTCTTGACCGCGGTCGACCGGCACGCGGATAAGCTGCGCGCCGGGGCGGCCAACCCAGGCAACGACCTGCGCCTGGGGGCCAACGAAGCACCGCCAGCCATCATCTCGGTCTTCCTGGGCGAAGAGCTCACGGACATCATGACCGCCCTCGGCAAAGGGGCGGCGGCCACATCCAAGGGCCAGCACTACCTGCACGTCGGCGTGGACACGCTGCCGGCGCTGCCGAAGGACAACACCGACCGCAACCGCACCAGCCCCTTTGCCTTCACGGGCAACAAGTTCGAGTTCCGCATGGTGCCCTCCTCGGCCTCCATTGCCGGCCCGAACACCGTGCTGAATACGATCGTGGCCGAGGCCCTGGATGAAATCGCCACCCGGCTGGAAAAAGCCAAGAAGGATCTCAACAAGGAAGCCCAGGCCATCATCAAGGAAACCATGCAGCAGCACGGGCGGGTGATCTTCAACGGCAACAACTACGCCGCGGAGTGGGTGAAGGAAGCCAAGAAGCGCGGCATCCCGAATATCAGCTCGACCGTGGAAGCGCTGGGGGCCATGGCGAACAAGAGCGCTGAGGCGCTCTTTGCCAAGTACAAAGTGCTCTCGCACGAAGAGCTGCACTCGCGCTATGAGATTTACCTGGAGCAATACGCCAAGCGCGTCAACATTGAAGCCCAAGCGTCGATCGACATGGTTCGCCGGCTGTACCGCCCGGCCGCCATCGCGTACTCCAGCGAGCTCGGAGAGGCCATCGCCAACGTCAAAGCCGGCGGGGCGACGCCCACATCGCAGAAAGCCCTCCTCGCCGAGGTCAATACCCTGCTCGGTTCGGTCGACAAGAAGCTGGCCGCCCTCGAGAAGGTCACCAAGAAGGCGCAAGGCATTGGCGAAGCCAAGCACCGCGCCGAGGCCTACCGCGACGACGTGGTGCCTGCCATGGGGGCCCTGCGCCAAGACATCGACGTCCTGGAAACACTGCTGCCGGCGTGCCACTGGCCAGTGCCGACCTACGCGGAGATGCTGTTCAAGTCGAACTAAGCCCCCCGCCAACACAACAGCCCCTGGCTCGAGATGAGCCAGGGGCTTTTTGTTATCCGGGAAACGACGCGACTTACTCGGCTGCTTGGAGGCTGGCGGCCCACTCGCCGGCCATCAGCGCGTAGCCCGTGTCGTTGGGATGCGTCGGATGGTCGTCGAAATACTCGGTCGCCCAGTTCGGGTTGGCCTTGAACACGGCGTTGATGTCCACGATATACACGTTGGGATGACCAGCCTGCAGGGCGAGCAGGCGCTGGCGCAGTTCGGTGTTGAATTGCGTGTGCAGGTCATCGGACGCCGGTTCGGTGTTCGGCGCCAGCAACGCCACGTGCACCGCGAGGCTCGCGTCATACGCCTCGATGAGCGCGATGCTGTCTTCAATATTCTGCATGGATTGGCTCAGGGGCGTTGAGCCCACATCATTGGTGCCGATATGCACCAGGACGGCTGAGCCGGCAGCATTCGGCTGGGGAAATGCCAGCGGCAGCGCACCAGGCACGCGGGCTTTCGCATCTGCGGTATTGTTGCCTCCGACGCCTTCGTGGTCCACATCGTAGAGCGGATGCGAGGGGGGATTCTGGAACGTGCCCACCATTTCCACCGTGCCGACTCCCAGCTGGTCCTGCAAATAATTGCGATAGCCGAAGCCGTCAGGATCACCGGAGCCCTTGGTGATCGAGGCCCCAAACGGCATGATGCGGCGCTTGATGGAGCTCTCCGTGGGGCCGATCCCTGCGGGCGCCGTGGTGGCACTGCTCTGCCGCAACAGCAGCCGGTCGACCCGCAGCCCGTCTTCTCGCATCCAGAGGTGGATGGTGTGCACGCCGGCGGTACTGATCGTGAGCGTGGCCGGCGGTCCGTCAACGGTGCTTTGCGTCCAGCCCCAGCTGCCCCGCGGCACGTTGCTAATCCCATCCGCGGACGTGACCGCTTGCCCATCCACGCCCACGTGCGCAGAGTCATCCGAGCCGTTCACCGCATAGCCTAGCAACCAGACATAGTACGTGCCCGGGGTTTCGAACTGCACCTGGAAAATCGCTTCGGGACTGGTGGCAGCATACCCGACGGTCAGGTTCGCTCCGGTATCGGGCAGTGCCTGCAAATACCCGCTGCCCGCATAGCCGCTCTGCGCGCTTTGCAGCTGCCAGCTTTTGCCTCCGCGGGCGATGCGCGAGTCGGCATGCTCGGCGTCGATGACCACCTGCCCGCTGTACTCGAAGAAGTTGACGCTCTGCGCCACCGTGGTGAACTCCGCATCCGCCGACACCGCGGCGTTGTTGGCCGCATCGCGCGAATGCACGCGGTAGTGGTAGAGCGTGCCGGGGGCGAGGCTGCTCAAGGCCACGCTATGCGCCGTGACCTGTGCCGCATCGAGGGGAGTGAGCGCGCCGTAGGCGGTCGTGAGGCCGTATTCGACCTGGCTAGTGGCCGCCTCATTGGTCGTCCAAGTGACGGTCGCCGCGGCAGAGGTCACCCCGCTAGCCGCCACCTGGGTAATGACAGGCGAGGTGGTGTCCGTGCCGCTGCCCTGCGGGCTCTCGGCCGGCCCCTGCCCGGTAGGCGGCGTAGCCGACGCATCAGTGCGCAGTAAGAGCCGGTCGACCCGCAGCCCGTCTTCTCGCATCCAGAGGTGGATGGTGTGCACGCCGGCGGTACTGATCGTGAGCGTGGCCGGCGGTCCGTCGATGGTGCTTTGCGTCCAGCCCCAAGCGTTGCGCGTAATATTGTTGATCCCATCGGCCGAGGCAACCGCTTGCCCATCCACGCCGGCGTGCAGCGAGTCATCGGTGCCACCGAGCGCCTGACCGCGAATCCACAGGTAGTACGTGCCCGGGGTGGCAAATTGCGCGCGATAGATCAACTCCGGGCTGGTCGAGGCAAACCCCGTATTGATGGAGGCGCCGGTGTCTGGCTCAGCTTGCATGTACCCGCTGCCTGCAAAGCCAGCCTTATCCACGCGCAGCGCCCACTCATGATTGCTGCGCATCAGCTTGGTTTCATAATGTTCCGTCTCAATGACAAGCTGACCGCTGCTTTCGATGAACGCCCCTGGGTCGGCAGGAGGAGCCGGCGTGGTAAACGTTTGGATGGCGGATCCCGCGGCATTGTTGGCCGCGTCGATGCTGCGCACCTGGTAGTGATAGGTCGTGCTCGCTGCCAGGTTCTGCAGGCTGATGCTGTGCTGGGTCACCAGGGCTGCATCGGAGGGCAGGGGCGTCCCGAGCGCCGGCGTCGTGCCATACTCGCCCAGCGAACTCGCTGGCTCATTGGTGGTCCAGGTGATCGTGGCGGCACTCGCCGTGATCCCGGTCACGGTGATGGCCGACAGCACCGGCGAGGTGGTATCCGGCGCCTCGCCGATCCGCACGCTCTCCGCCGGCCCAAGACCTGTCGGCGGCGTGGCCGACGCATCCGTGCGCAACAGCAGCCGATCGACCCGCAGCCCGTCTTCGCGCATCCAGAGATGCACGGTGTGCAAGCCGGCCGTGCCGATCGTCAAGGTCGCCGGTGTGGCCCCCATCGTCATGCGCGTCCAGCCCCAAGCACCCCGGGTAAAACCGTTCATGGCCACGGCAGAGGGTGTGACCAGGCCGTCCAGCCCGGTATGCACCGAATCGTCGGTGCCATCGAGCGCGTAGCCGCGTACCCAGACGTAGTACGTGCCCGGAGTGTTGACCTGCACGTGATAGACTGCCTCAGGGCTCGTGGTCGTATAGCCCGTGTTGCGCGAAACCCCGGTATCCGGCAGCGCTTGCAGGAATCCTTCTGCCGCATACCCTGTGGGGGACGTGCGCAACAGCCAATCCTGCCCGCCGCGCGCGATGCGGCTATCGGTATGTTCGGCGTCGATCACCACTTGCCCGCCGCTCTCGTCAAACGCCTGCTTTAGCACGTTGATGGTCCACGTACGGGTGGCACTAGCAGCGGGGCTGGGCGCGCTCAGCACGAAGGGGGAAAAGTCGCGGACGATCAGCTGCAACTGGTGCACGCCGACACTCGCATCGAAGCCTTGCAGCGTGAGGGTTTCGCCCGTGGAAATCGGCACGCCGTCGAGCTGCCAAGACACATCGAGCGCATGGCCCACCGGCCGCAAGGGGGTCAGCTGAAACACTTGCGCGCCGGTGCGCAGCAGCAGCAGCGAACCGGCGGGCGGGGTCACGGCATCAATCGAGTTCACGAAATGATAGAGCCGCCGCACCAACTGCTCGCTGTTCACCGCGCCGTAGGGCTGGGCCGGGTTGCGCATTTTGGACGTCGTGGTCGGACGAAACACGCCCGTGGTGAATCCCAGTGCGCCCTCAAAAACGCCCACGCCGGGTGTCCCGGCCGTGATCCAGGGCAGCCACTTGACGAGTGCGGGATTGCTTTCTGTGGTCACATTCGGATAGGCCGGCTCGGCCCCGGCATACGCGCCCCCAGGGGGAGTGTCGTGCTCATCGCCTAGTTGGCCGAACACATGGCCGAACTCATGCAAGGCGAGATCATGCACCCCCGCGGCTTGCGCCACGGTGATGATTTGGCCGGCACTGCTGGAGCCTGGCAACAGATCATTGACCAGCACCACGATCACCTCGGCTATCGCTGGCGCGCTGGCCGCTGCCGCTAGGGTCTTCGTCGCATCGGCGCACACCGCCGAGGCCACCCCGCCGCAGCCGTAGGCGCTATCCAGCGCCGTGTCCACGAACGTCGCGGTGTCGGGATGATCAGCGCCAGACTGCGCGCTGATGACATCGACGCGATGCACGTTGAGGTAGGGCTGGTAGGCGTCAAACGGAGACGTGCTGAAGAGCGCGCCGGCCCATGCCGCGGCATCGGCGGCAAACTGGGGCAGTTGGGCCGCGGTATATCCATCGCCCAAAACCACCACGTCCAGCCGGTTGGCGGGATCGCCGTTGGCCGCGATCGTCGTGCTGTCCCAGGCTCCTGCTCCCGTCGGCAGCAACAGCAGGCCGGCCAGGCTCAGCGTTCCGCGGGCGCAGGCCCGGGAGCGCGTCATGGAGCCTGAGAGAGCGCGCCGGTCGCCATCGCCTCGAGCGAGACGACACGCCCTTCGCTATCCAGCTGCGGGCGCAGCAGCCGCAAGAAGGCGATGCGCGCATCCTGCGGCAGCACCACCACGAACGGCACGGGTTGAGCATTCGCTTGCGCGCCGGTCTCGGTATGCAGCAAGGTCGGATCAGGAATCGGCAGCTGCCCGAGCATTTCATGCAAGCCATCTTCATACTGCAGCAGCCACTCATCGCCTTCAGGACGACGCTTGACTCTGTGAACCGGCAAGGGCGCTGACTCGCTAGAGACCACAGTGAGCTGGGCTGTCGATGCCTCGTATTGCAGCGTGTAGGCCTGCCCCTGAGCTGATGGCGAGGACGGCTCTGCCAAGGCCGCCTGCCCAGACCAGGCCAGCATGCCAAGGCTCACTAGTAGACAAATTTTGCGGTGATTTCGTGTCATGGCCATAGGGAGAGACTCATAAGTAAAATAAGCAGGAAAGGTGCCAAGTTCTACGAGATCAAGAGTTTATAAGATCGGGAAGGAAAGATGCAGGATGGGTTATTTTACTACATATTGGTGGCCTAGGTGCTGTTTTTATACTTCTTAGCGCCGGGTTACACGCCCAGATACGGGCCGTAGCGCTTGAGCCACGCCACGGCTTCGCGGTACGCCGGGCAATGGGCGGCGATCAGCGCCCAGAACCGCGGCGAATGGTTCATTTCCCGACGGTGCGCCAGCTCGTGCAACACTACGTATGCCAGCACCGCCGGAGGGGCCATCACCAGCCGGTAATTAAAGCTGAGAGCGCCCTGCGTCGAGCAGCTGCCCCAACGCGCGCGCTGATCACGTACCTGCAACCGGGTCCACGTCACTCCCAACGAAGTAGCCCAAGCGCTCGCTTGGGTCGCACACCAGCGCTGCGCTTGCGCGTAATACCAGCGCTTGAGCAGCCGCCGCGCGCCCTCCAGCGAGGGCCGGCGCATCCGCACGCGCAACAAGCCGGCTTCGCGCGCCACCG
>JAGVGS010000068.1 GCA_020057015.1 Candidatus Omnitrophota bacterium
CAGCCGCTGCCCGCGCTGCTGCTGGACGGCGGCGGCCTCGCCGACGAGCGCCTCAATCCGACGCGTCCCGGCGGCGATGGAGCTCTCCGCCACAATCTGGAACTGGCCGACATAGCCTGTGTGCCGCACGTGCGTGCCGCCGCACAGTTCCTTGGAATAATCGCCGATGCGCACCACGCGCACGGTGCTGCCGTATTTTTCCCCAAAGAGGGCCAGCGCGCCTTCGCGGCGAGCCTCATCCAGGCGCATCTGATCGGTGGCCACGTCATCGACCAGCCGCACCCGGGCGTTCACCAGTTGCTCAACCTGAGCGCGCTGCTCTTCCCGCAGCGGCTGCAGCGAAGAGAAATCAAACCGCACGCGCTCGACCTCGACCGCCGAGCCGGCTTGCACCGCTTCGGGGCCTAACACTTTGCGCAGCGCCCAGTGCAGCAGATGAGTGGCGGTATGGCTGCGCGCGATCTTGATGCGCCGCTCCACATCGACGCGCGCCTGGACCACCGCTGTCACTTTCAGTTGGCCCTCGCGCACCGTGACCTGGTGCAACAGCACATCATCAACCCAGCCGGTATGCGTCACTTCGGCGCGGCCATCCGACGCTTCAACCCACCCGGTATCGCCGATCTGGCCGCCTGACTCGCCATAGAAGGGGGAGTGCTCCAGCACGAGGCCCACGGCACTGCCCGCGACAGCACTCGTCACCCACGCCTGGCCATCCCAGAGGCCGCGGATCCGGGTCTCGGCGTGCAAGGCGTCATACCCCACAAACTGGCCTTCCCGCGAAGGCAAATCCTTCAGCGCCTGGCGCACCGCCAAGCGCTCGGTCGCAAACACATCGCCGCCGAACTGGCTGGCCCCGCGCGAGCGCGCCTGCTGGGCCTGCAGCGCCTTATCAAAACCAGGGCGGTCGACTTGGACGCCGACTTCTTCAGCCGCATCCATCGTCAGTTCGAGCGGAAAGCCGTAGGTGTCATAGAGCTTGAAGGCGTCCTCGCCGGAAAGGACGGCGGGTTTGGCCTGCCGCGCCTTGGCGATCAGCTCTTCCAGCCGTGAGAGCCCAGCTTCCAGCGTCTGCACGAACTGCGTCTCTTCCTGATCGATCGCTTTCTGAATGCTCGTCCGCTTCTCGGCTAGGACCTTGGCATAGGGCGACTGCTGCATCGCCTGTTCCACCGCCGGGATGAGGCGCGACAGAAAAATCTTCGACGCTCCTGCCTCGATACGCAGCGTTGAGCGCCCGAGGCGGTGCGCCCGGCGGATCAGCATGCGCAGCACATAGCCCCGCGACTCGTTCGAGGGCAGCAAGCCTTCAGCCAGCAGGAAGACGACCGCCCGCAGATGGTCAGCCACCGCGCGCTCGGCAAAAGCCGCACGCTGGGCCTCTACCTTGCCCTGTCGGGGCAGGGCCCGAATCGCCGTGATGAGGGGCGCGAACAGGTCGGTTTCATAGTCGGTCGGCGTGCCC
This sequence comes from Candidatus Omnitrophota bacterium, assembly GCA_020057015.1. Lineage (GTDB taxonomy): Bacteria > Omnitrophota > Gorgyraeia > Aquiviventales > Aquiviventaceae > JAGVGS01. The sequence goes on from JAGVGS010000068.1 coordinate 1,466, forward strand.
TGAATCACCGCGGTCAGCCGCTCCAGCCCCATCCCGGTGTCAATGTTAGGCTTCGGCAGGGGCTTCAGGCTCCCATCGGGCTGGCGGTCAAATTGCGTGAACACCAAGTTCCAAATCTCGACGGATTGAGGACCAGCCACCTGCTCATCCACATCGAAATAGATTTCTGAACATGGGCCGCACGGGCCATTGGGGCCCTCCTTCGGCGCATTGGCCGGCCAGAAATTATCCGCCTGGCCGAAGCGCTTGATGCGCTCTTCAGGCATGCCCAGGGCGCGCCAGAGCTCGTGGGCTTCCTGGTCCTCTTCATAGACGCTGACCCAAAGCTTCGCCGCCGGCAGCCGGAGGCAAAGCTGCTCGCGGTCTGGGCTAGGCCGCGTCCCGGCGTAATCCAGCGTGCCGGTCAAGAATTCCCAGGCCCACTGGATCGCCTCGCGCTTAAAGTAATCCCCGAAGGCAAAGTTCCCGAGCATTTCAAAGAACGTGTGGTGCCGCGGGGTCTTCCCCACCCGCTCTAGGTCCCCGGTGCGCAGGCACTTCTGGGCACTCGTGGCCCGCTGCAAGTCGGTGCGCCGGCCGAGAAAGTATCCCTTGAACTGGTTCATGCCGGCTGAGGTAAAGAGCACCGTGGGGTCGCCGCTGGGGATGAGCGAATCGCTCGGCACCCGGGTGTGCCCCCGGGCGGCAAAGAAGGCGAGATAACGCTCGCGCAGCTGCCCGCTGGTGAAGACCTGTCCCGTCATCGCCTCCCCGAAGATAAAAGGACGTCAGTAATGACGTCCTCATCAAATCCACGCCGGCGCAATCGCGCGGCCAAGCGCATCGTTGCGCCCGGCCCTGTGCGCTGGCGTGCCGCGCGCTGCACCAAAGCTTGCGCAGTCTCAGTGTCTGCGGTCTTGCCGGCCATCGGCAGGGCCTGACGGATGACCGATGAGGAAAGTCCCTTAGCCTCAAGGCGCTGGGCGATCACCGCCTGGGCATAGCCCAGCCGCGCCCAATGGCTGGCCCAGAGCTGCGCGCACGCCCGGTCATTCAACCACCCCTGCTGCTCGCAGACCTCGACAGCCTGCGAGGCCACGATGGAGGGCACCCCTTGGGCGGCCAGATAGGCGAGCGCTTCTGCGCAAGAACGCACGCGCC
>JAGVGS010000054.1 GCA_020057015.1 Candidatus Omnitrophota bacterium
GGACTGCCGCCCCGGTGGCCGCCAAACCTCGTCGGGCAGAACGAAGCCGGCCGGGTTCCGCGCCAGCCCCCGCGGCGACCGTCGCGGCGACCACCCCCCTGATTCTCTCCGAAGGGTGGCAAGCGTTTGGCGCGCTGAGCGCGGAGGCCCCCTCTGCTGGGGCGGCGCACACGGTCGAGGACCAGTACACGATCCCCTCGGGCTACGGGGATCATCACATCGTGCTGATGGTGCGCGACCCCTTCTGGCTGTTTGCCTATTGGGAAATCCAGCCCGAGATCGAGCGCGGCATCCGCGGGCAGTTGCTGCCCGAAGAGATTCCGGGGCTGCAGACGGTGCTGCGCGTGCAGGATGTCACCAACCTCGACTTTCCCGCTCAGCCCGCGCACCGCGCCTTTGACATCAGCCTCTCGGGCCTGGCGCGCAATTGGCACATTCACACCGAGGCCCCGGGCCGCAGCTTCATCGTCGACATCGGCCTGCTGACGGCTGCCGGGCGCTTTCTGCTCTTGGCGCGTTCCAACCGCGTCACCACTCCGCGCAATGCGCCCTCGGACATCACGGATGAGTCTTGGTTCACGGCGGATGCGGATTACTGGAAGCTCTTCGCTGCTTCCGGCATTGGGCCCGGAGCCAGCCCGGCCGACTGGAGCCGGCTCGTGAGCCGGCAACTCTCCTCGAGTGCCGCGGCCACGCGGGGTTTTCTGGGACAGCTGAAATCGTCCCAGCTGAAGGGGTTTTGGTGCCGGGTGGATGCGGACCTCGTGCTGCATGGGGCGACCGAGCCGCGCGCGCGGGTCGTGATTCAGGGGCAGCCCGTGGCGGTGCGCAAGGACGGCACCTTCAGCGTGCGGTTGGCCCTGCCGGCCGGCCAGCAAACCGTGACGATTGACATGACTTCGCCCAACGGCCGGCACACACGCACGGTGTCATCGATCGTCTCGCTCGCCTGGCAGGGGACGCCTGAGTCGCACCTCGACGCGGCCGACCTGCCGCACGCTACCCCCGAGACCGCCGGATGAACAGCCCGCAAGGCTACTTGGTGCTGACGCTGCACACCCATCTGCCGTTTATCCGTCATCCGGAGCACCCGGACTTTCTCGAGGAGCGCTGGCTCTTTGAGGCCATCACCGAAACGTACTTGCCCCTGTTGGAGCGCTTCGAGCGCCTGCACCAAGAGGGCGTGCCGTTTCGGATCACGATGTCGTTTACCCCGACGCTGCTGGCCATGCTGGCCGATCCGCTGCTGCAGGAGCGCTACGTGCGCCACCTGGAGCGGCTCATCGAGCTGGCGGGCAAGGAAGTGGAGCGCACGCGCTGGATGGCTCCGTTTCATCGCCTGGCGCTGTTCTACCACCACCGCTTGACGAGCGCTCGGCGGCTGTATGTCGACACGTACCGCAGCAACCTGATTGCGCCCTTTCGAGCCCTCATGGACGCCGGCGTACTGGAGGGCCTGGCGTGCTGCGCCACGCATGGCTACTTGCCGCTGATGGATGTGGTGCCGACTGCCGCGCGCGCGCAGGTGCGCATCGGCGCGCAGGCCTTCGAGCAGGCCTTTGGCCGGCGGGCCGCCGGCTTCTGGCTGCCGGAATGCGGCTACCAGCCTGGCCACGACGTGTTCTTGCAGGAGCAAGGGCTGCGGTATTTTCTCACCGATGCGCACGGCGTGCTGTTCGGCTCCCCCCGGCCCAAGTATGGCACCTATGCGCCGGTGATCTGCCCCGCGAGCGGGGTGGCGGCCTTTGGGCGCGACCTGGAATCGTCGAAGAGCGTCTGGAGCGCGGAGGAAGGCTATCCCGGCGACTACGACTACCGCGAGTTCTACCGCGACATCGGCTTCGACGTCGAGTACGACTACATCCGGCCCTATCTGGCGGGCGACGGCACCCGCTGCCACACTGGCCTGAAATACTATCGCATTACCGGGCCGACCAACGAGAAGCAGCCGTACGACCCGGACCGCGCGCTGAACAAGGCCGGCGAGCACGCGGCGAACTTTTTGTTCAACCGCCAAAAACAGGCGGAGCATTTGCGGGGCCTGCTCGACCGCGCGCCGCTGATCGTCAGCCCTTATGATGCGGAGCTCTTTGGCCACTGGTGGTTCGAAGGGCCGGATTGGCTGGAGCTCTTGATTCGCCAGGCGGCCCAGCAGCAAACCGTGCAGCTGCTGACGCCCTCGGAATACCTGGAGCGCTACCCGACAAACCAGCGCACCGCGCCCTCGCTCTCGAGCTGGGGCAATGGCGGCTACAGCGACGTGTGGCTCAACGGGGCGAATGATTGGATCTACCGGCACCTGCACAAGATGGCCTACCGGATGACGCAGGCGGCCGATACGCACGCGCAGACCGATGCGACCCGCGCGCGCATCCTCAACCAAATGGGCCGCGAGCTGCTGTTGGCCCAGTCCTCAGACTGGGCTTTTATCCTGAAGACCCAAACGCACACCACCTACGCCTATCGCCGCCTGCACGACCACATGGCGCGCTTCACGCACCTCGATGAGGCTCTGCAGCAAGGCACGCTCAGCGCGGCCTGGCTGGCGGACGTCGAGGCGAAGGACAACCTCTTTCCTTTCCTTGACTACCGCGTCTTCGCGACGGCCTCGTAAGCCCGCAGCACGCCGGCGGGCCGCTACGGCCCTGCGCCTGCTCTTCGTTGTCTCCGAAGTCGATCCCTTCTCCAAAACCGGCGGCCTGGCCGATGTGGCCAGCAGCCTGCCCAAAGCGCTCGCCGCCCTGGGCCATGACGTGCGGCTGGTGACCCCGCTGTATCGCGCTATCCACCGCGCGCGGTACGGCTTGCGCCCCACGCGCCTGGTGTTCCCGGTGGCGGTGGGGGCGCTCACCTATGACGTGCGGGTATGGGAGAGCCTGCTGCCCGGCAGCCCGGTGCGCGTTTATTTTGTGGAATGCCCGCCGCTGTTTGACCGCGAGGGACTGTATCAACTGCGCGGAGTGGATTATCCGGATAACCTCGAGCGCTTCAGCTTGCTGGCACAGGCGGCCTTGCAGCTGCCGCAGCGGCTGGACTGGACGCCGGAGATCCTGCACGCGCATGACTGGCAAGCCGCCCTGGCCTGCGCGCATCTGCGCTACGGCGCGCGCGAGCGCTTGCCGGCCTGGCGGCAGGCCGCGAGCGTCTTCACCATCCACAATCTCGCCTATCAAGGAGTGTTCCCCGCGTCGCAGTGGGCCCTGACGCAGCTGCCGCCGCAGGCCTTAGCCCTGGAAGGCCTCGAGTTTTACAGCCAGCTGAACTGCCTCAAAGGCGGGCTGATGGGGGCGGAGGCGCTGACCACCGTGAGTCCCACCTATGCGCGGGAAATCCAGACCGCCGCCTTCGGCTGCGGGCTCGAGGGCGTGCTGCAGCAGCGGCGCGGCGCGCTGACCGGCATTCTCAACGGCATCGACACCGCGGTGTGGAATCCGGCGCAGGATCCGCATTTGCCGGCCAGGTATACTGCCGCGCACCTGGCGGGCAAGGCCGTCTGCAAGCAGCACCTGCAGCACACCCTCGGCCTGCCGGTGCAGCGCGCCCTGGTGATCGGCATGATTCAGCGCTTGGTGGAGCAGAAGGGCATCGAGATCCTGCTGGCCGCGCTGCCGGCACTCATGGCGCTGCCGCTGCAGCTCATTATCTTGGGCAGCGGCGAGCCGCGCTTTCACCAGAGCCTGCAGCAGCACGCGAAGCGGTATCCCGGGCGCCTAAGCGTGCAGCTCACCTTCGATGAGGGCTTAGCCCACCGGATTGAAGCCGGGGCCGACGCGTTTTTAATGCCCTCGCGCTTTGAGCCCTGCGGGCTGAACCAGATGTACAGCATGCGCTACGGGACCGTGCCCATCGTCAAGCGCGTGGGGGGACTCGCTGATACGGTGACGAACGTCAGCCTGCGCACCCGCCGGGCCGGTACCGCGACGGGCTTCGTCTTCACCGAGCATTCGGCGCCGGCGCTGATTCGCGGCGTCCGGCGCGCCCTGGCCGCGTACCAGCACCCGAGCGTCTGGGGCGGCCTGGTGCGTGCGGGCATGCGCCGAGACTGCTCCTGGCGTCAGTCGGCCCAGGCGTACGCTGCGGTGTATGCGCAGGCGAGGCAGCCCCGATGAGCCGCGTGGTGACCGTGACCCTCAACCCCTCTCTCGATGAGTGGGTGGAGCTGCCGGCGCTGCGCATCGGTGCCTTAAATCGGGCGGCATATTTTCAGCGCTATCCTGGCGGGAAGGGGATTAACGTCTCGCGCGTGCTGCAAGAGCTGGGCCAGCGCTCGGTGGCCCTCACGCTGCTGGGCGGCGTGGACGGCCGGATCTTCTTGGAGCTGCTGCCCCAGGGTAAGGTGGACCTCGAGGTGGTGGACGTGCCGGGCGTGACCCGCAACAATTACAAGATCCTCAGCGCCGCCCCCCGCGCTTTTACCGAGATCAACTGCCCCGGACCGCGCGTGCCCGCCGCCGCGCTGGGTTTGGCCCA
>JAGVGS010000135.1 GCA_020057015.1 Candidatus Omnitrophota bacterium
GCCGCCGAGCAGCAGGCGCCGCAGCGCCCTCGGTTCGTGGCCGGGGTGCTGGGCCCGACCAACCGCACCGCCTCGATTTCCCCCGATGTGAATAACCCGGGTTTTCGCGCCGTGAGCTTCGAGGACCTGGTGGCGACCTACACCGACGCGGTGCGCGGCCTGGTCGAGGGCGGGGCGGATCTCATCCTGATCGAGACGGTCTTCGACACCCTGAACTGCAAAGCCGCTCTGTACGCGGTGATGCGGTACCGCGAGCAACAGCTGCTCGACTTGCCGCTCATGATCTCCGGGACGATTACCGATGCCAGCGGCCGCACGCTCTCGGGCCAGACGCCCACGGCGTTCTGGCACTCGGTGGCGCATGCCCGACCGCTGAGCGTGGGCCTCAACTGCGCACTCGGGGCAGCCCAGATGCGGCCGCATGTGCAGGAGCTGGCCGAGGCCGCGACCTGCTATTTCAGCTGCTACCCTAATGCGGGCCTGCCCAACGACATGGGCGGCTATGACGAGACGCCGGAGTCGATGAGCCAGGTGCTGCGCGAGTTTGCCGAAGCCGGCTGGCTCAACATCGTCGGTGGCTGCTGCGGCACGACCCCTGAACATATCCGCGCCATTGCCGAGGCCATCCAGGGCGTGCCCCCGCGCCAGCGGCCCTCCCCGCCTGCGGTGCTGCGTCTGAGCGGGCTCGAGCCGCTCACGGTAGGGCCGGGCAGCTTGTTCGTGAACGTGGGCGAGCGCACCAACGTCACCGGCTCAACCAAGTTTGCCCAGCTCATCAAGGAAGGCGCGTTTGACCAGGCCGTCGAGGTCGCGCGCCAGCAGGTGCAAAACGGTGCGCAGATCATCGACGTTAACATGGACGAAGGGCTGCTCGATTCTGCGGCCGCCATGACGACCTTTCTGCGCCTGATCGCGGCCGAGCCGGACATCAGCCGCGTGCCGGTGATGGTGGACTCCTCCAAATGGTCGGTGCTCGAGGCGGGCCTCAAGTGCCTGCAGGGCAAGGGGGTGGTGAATTCGATCAGCCTCAAGGAAGGCGAGGGGCCGTTCCTGGAGCAGGCGCGCACCATCCTGCGCTACGGGGCGGCTGTCATTGTGATGGCCTTCGACGAGAAGGGCCAGGCCGACACGAAAGCGCGCAAAGTGAGTATCTGCGCGCGCGCCTACCGGCTGCTCACCGAACAGGCCGGCTTCCCGGCGGCTGATATCATCTTTGATCCGAACATTTTCGCGATCGGCACCGGCATTAAGGAGCACGCCAACTACGCCGTGGATTACCTCGAGGCCACCCGCGAGATCAAGCGGCAGCTGCCGCACGTCTCGATTAGCGGCGGGGTGAGTAACGTCTCTTTTGCCTTCCGGGGCAATGACGCAGTGCGCGAGGCGATCAATGCGGTGTTCCTCTATCACGCGATCCAGGCCGGCATGACGATGGGGATTGTGAACGCCGGGCAGCTCGCGGTGTATGAGGAGATCCCCCGCGAGCTCAGGGAGCGCGTGGAGGATGTGGTCCTCAACCGCCGCGAAGAGGCCACCGAGCGGCTACTCGAACTCGCCCAGCAAGTCAGCGGCCCCGGCGGCCAGAAGCGTCTCGTCGATCTTTCCTGGCGCGAGCTGCCGGTGCGCGAGCGCTTGACGCATGCGCTGGTGCAGGGGATCACCGAATATATCGATGCGGACGTGGAAGAGGCCCGGCAGCAGGCCGTCCGGCCGCTCGAGGTCATCGAAGTCCCGCTCATGGAGGGCATGAACGTGGTGGGCGATCTCTTTGGCGCGGGCAAGATGTTCCTGCCGCAGGTGGTGAAGAGTGCCCGCGTCATGAAAAAAGCCGTGGCGTATCTGCTGCCGTACATGGAGCAGGAGAAAGGCGCCGTGCGCCGGGCCAAGGGCAAGGTGCTGCTGGCGACGGTGAAGGGCGACGTGCATGATATCGGCAAGAACATCGTGGGCATCGTCCTGCAGTGCAACAACTATGACGTGCTCGACATGGGCGTCATGGTGCCGGCGCGCGACATTCTCCTGAAGGCGCGCGAGGCCGGGGTCGATGTCATCGGCCTCTCGGGCCTCATTACCCCCTCGCTCGATGAGATGGTGCACGTGGCCCAGGAATTGCAGCGCGAGGGGTTTGATATCCCGCTGTTGATCGGCGGGGCCACGACCTCGCGCGTGCATACGGCGGTGCGCATCGCCCCGCAATACGAAGGCCCCACGGTGTATGTCACCGATGCCTCGCGCGCCGTGGGAATCACCCAGCAACTCTTGAGTGCCGAGCAGCGGGCGGCGTTTATCAGCCGCATCAAAGAAGACTATGCCGCGGTGCGCGCCCAGCGTCAGCAGCATGCGGCCACGAACCAGTGGCTGCCGCTTCAGCGCGCACGCACACAGAAATTCCAGCCCGATTGGCAAACCTACCAGCCGCCAAAGCCCAAGTTTCTCGGCATCCGGGCGTTCAAGGACTATGCCTTGCCGGAGTTGCAGACGCATATCGACTGGCGGTTTTTCTTCCATGCCTGGGAGCTCAAGGGCAAGTTCCCGGAGATCTTGAAGGACCCGCGCATGGGCGTTGAGGCCACCAAGCTCTACGAGGATGCGCAGGCCATGCTCCAGCGCATGCACCAAGAGCACTTGGTGCGCGCCAATGGGGTCATCGCCTTTTACCCTGCGAATACCGTGGGAGATGATGACATCGAGGTGTATACCGATGAGACGCGCCGTCAGGTGCTCACCGTCGTACATACGCTGCGTCAGCAGCGCGAGGATCAGCCGCCGTATTACGCGCTGGCGGATTTCATCGCGCCCAAGGCGAGCGGGGTGCCGGACTATCTCGGCGCGTTTGCCGTGACAGCGGGCCTGGGAGCGGATGAGGTCTCGGCCGCGTTCGCGAAAGAACACGATGACTACAGCGGCATTTTGGTGAAAGCGCTCGCCGACCGCCTGGCCGAGGCGTTCGCCGAGCGGCTCCATGAGCGGGTGCGCCAAGAGTTCTGGGGCTATGCGCCGCAAGAGCGGCTTACCAACGAGCAGATCATCCTCGAGCAATACCGCGGCATCCGCCCAGCCCCCGGCTATCCGGCCTGTCCCGATCACACAGAAAAAGCGGCCCTCTTCGACGTGCTGCTGGAAGCGCCCATACGCGCCGGCATTCGGCTTACCGACCAGTTCGCGATGACCCCCGGGGCCTCGGTCTCGGGCTATTATTTTTCGCACCCGCAGGCGCGCTACTTTGCCGTCGGCAAGATCGCGAAGGACCAGATCGAAGACTACGCGCGCCGCAAGCGTCTCGAGGTGCCCACCGTCGAGCGCTGGCTCGCCCCGTATCTGACGTACGCATGATGTGATGATGAGGCAGTCAAAGGAGGGCTAATGGCGCAGCAAGCGTTGAAATCGGTTCGGGCCAGCCAGGTCGCTATTTTCAGAATCAAGAACCGGCGCGGCTACGCTGCCGTCTGCTTCAAGAATCTGACCGAGGGCAAGTCTGCTGCCGAAGCGTTCCAGCGGCTGCGGCACCCGTTGCGGCGCATGGGCTATGCGCTGCCCGCGCGCATGCCCGTTGCGCGCTAATCCGAGGCTCGTTCATGTTTTTGCGCTGTCCTATCTGCCGGCGGGGGTTGACCCCGTCTGTCTCCCAGCCCTATGCGCCGATCTGCTCCGAGGCGTGTCGTCGTGAGGCATTGCGCCGCGCTGGGGTCGCGGACCCCGAGCCCCAGCCGCCAGCGGCTGAGCCCCAGGCCCAGTTTGAAGCGCTGCACGCGACCCACTTGTACTGTCGCCCCTGCCAGCGCTCCATGCCTACCAAAGAACGCTTGCTCCTGGCACTGCCTACCGGTGACCTGTACGGCTACACCTGTGCTCATTGCGGCTCCGACGTGGGCACCCGCACCGCCACGCAAGGCGCCTCGTAACATCTCTTTGTGGTTCAAAGAGTTAGAGCAGCAACGTATTGCCGGGCTCCCTTGTTATGGCTGGGCAACATATGGTATCTTTTAAAGTAAGAAGGGCGTAGACCGTTCCGCGCGTTTTCGTATCAGGGCAAACCATCCGCAAGGGTGGGACGCAAAACTAAAGGGTCCTGGGCAACCAGGATAGCCAGGTGCCGGAGAAGATGACGCGAACACCGTTTCCCAAGCGCAGTGCCCCGGGAAGCGGTGTGACTTTTTTTGTCGCACTCGCTCTGACCGGTACGATCGCCCCGTGCGCCACGCTGGCGGCAGATGGTGCGACCGAAGCGCTCGAGCTGCGCGTGTATGCTGAGCAGGCCATCATCCGCGAGCGCACCACCGGGCCGGCCGGCATGGCCGAGGCTATGCAGCGCATGCTGCCGGGTCTCTTGCTCGAGTACCTGGCCAGCCGCGATGAGACGATTGCGCTCGATGTGGTGGATGCCGCCGCGGTGCGGCATGACCTGACCACGGCCAAGCTGATGCAGGACCCGGGCCTGGCCTGGGCGCTGGATGTGTTTGCCGGCCCCGGCACCGGGCATGAGCACGAGCTGCGCAGCGCTCTTGCCCATCTCGCCGATTTTCACGCTGCCCAGGCCGAGCAGGGCCTCGCGCGGGCGGCCGAGGCGGCCGTCGACGTGTATGAGCGGCAAGTGCAGCGCGATCTGGCGCGGGCCGACAAGCTGCAGGAGATGCACATCGCCCTCGAGCAGCGCAAGGCCGAAGTCGCGCTGGCCAAAGTGACGGATCGCGCCGAACGCATCGAACGGATTGCCGACAAGAAAGCCGAACAGGCCATCACCAAAATAGAACAGGTGGCAGAGAAAGTAACCGAGCAGGCTGAAAAAGCAGCGGAGAAAGTCGAGAAGGCGGCAGAGAAATCCGAGGAGAAAGTGGAGAAAGCCGCTGAGAAGGCGGCGGAGAAAGCCGAGGAGAAAGTGGAAGAGCCTCCGGCCATAGACCCGGAGAAAGAGCCCGGCAAGGACAAAGAAGAGAAGGGGCCGAAAAAGTAACTACCTGCCGCCGGCTAGAACGTCCACGACAGCCGGCCCTGATGAATCCAGTCGGTGAAATCCAAACGCGGGTCGTTTGAGTCCTGATAGCGGTACGTCACTGAATACGCCACCTGCCAGTGCTCGCTGGCCAGGAACATGAGCGAGCCGGCCAGCGTCAGCAAGCGATCGCGCTCGGCCACGTTGATCGCCGGTACCGAACGCTGGGCGTAATGGCGCCACTCATGCGAGGCCACGGCGCTGGCGAGCCAGCGGGGAGTGAAGACGTGGCTCATGACGCCCTGCAGCTGCCAGGCCTGCCAGTCGTAAAAATCCTCCGTCGCGTCATTGGAGAGGTTCTCGTACCACTGGGTTCCCAACTTCAGGAAGGTGCGTTTGCCGCGCAGCCCCCACTCGTGCAGCAGGGTGTGCCGCTGGTCGGTGCGCTTGGCCTCCGCCTGGTCGGTGCCATCGCCAGCACGCGCCCGGCGCGTGTCGTACGCCCGGTGCTGGTAGCGCCAGCCCAGCCGTTGCGTCAACCCCTTGACCCACGTGAGTTGCTGTTGGAGCCCTACCCGATGGTCAAAGAAGCTATTGCTCGTGTCGAAGGGAAAATCAACGAGGCCGTACTCGTAGCTCAGCTGGGTCTGTAGCCGCGGGTGGGGCCTCAGGCGCCAGGTGGTGCCCAGCGTGTTCATCCAGAGATTCGCATCGCGCAGCTCGGTATAGTGGCTGTTGAGTAAGTCATACGTGAACTCCGCTTCGAGCCACGACGTGACGGTCGGTGTCAATGAGACCACTAGGCTTTCCTGCGTGAAATGATCCCCACGGCGCTCGGCATCAAGCCGGGGATTGCTCTCATAGCC
>JAGVGS010000058.1 GCA_020057015.1 Candidatus Omnitrophota bacterium
ACGCCCTCCAGCGTGCTCGTCGCCAACCCCGCGCACCTCACGACGGCGCGGCTGTTCAGCCTGCCTTCCATTGACCCGAAAGAAATCCGCGACATCGTCCAGCTGCAGGCCGAGAAGCACACGCCGTATGCCAAGGAAGAGATCCTCACCGATTTCGCGGTGCTCGACGTAGACCGGGCAGGGTATTCGCGCGTGCTGCTGGCGATTGCGCATCAGGATGTGATTTACCGCGCCCTGCGCGTGGTGGAGGCGATGGGCTGGCCGCTGGAGCGCGTCGGTCTCGAGTTGGAAGGCTTGGTGAGCTGGTTCGGGCAGGTACGGCCCTCTGCCAGCCAGCCGACGGCCGTGGTGGCGGTGGATCAGGAGATCTCGACGCTGGTGATCATCCACCAGCACAAGCCGTACTTCCACCGGAGCATTCCGGTGGGGGCGGCCCAGGTGCTCGAGCAGCCGAAGGAGGCGCCTGCCCGGTTCTTGAGCGAGCTGCAGCGCTCGCTGGATGCGTTGGAGGCCGAAGGCCTCAACCTGGCGGTTTCGGAGATCGTGCTCACCGGGATGACCGGCTCGGTGCAAGAGTTTCTGCCGAGCTGGCAAGAGACGCTCAAGTTGCCGCTGAGCCTCGTACCGGCCGGCCAAGGCTTTCTTCTGCCAACGCTGCCGCAGGGCGATGAGCAGGACCCGCCGTGGATCGCCTGTGCGAGCTTGCTGGGGCTGGCCCTCGACCCGGGCGCGGTGGACTTGACCCCCGCACCGCTGAAGCTGCACCGGGCTGTGGAGCTGCGCGCCGGCCGGCTGATGCAAGTCGGCGCCCAAATCATGGCGGTGCTGATTCTGGGTTGCGTGCTGGTGCTGGGGCACGTGCAGCGCGATGAGCGCTACCGCACCCAGCTACGCGCCGAGGCCCGGCAGGTAGGCGCCTCGGCCGATGAGCTGCAGCGGCAATTAACAGAAGTGGAGCTGCTACGCGAATGGGCCGCGGTGCAGGGGCAATGTCTGGACGCCTTTACCGAGGTGGTCCGGTACTCGCCGCCGGAAGTGCGCTGGGATGACCTAGACTTCCGGCAGAACGACCGGTTGGTGCTGAAGGGGACGTCCACGGAGCTCTCGAAAGTGTATGATTTGGTGGCGGCGCTGCAGCGCACCGGGATGTTCGCGCAGGTCGAAGCGCGGCGCGTGGCGAAAAAGCGGCAAGGCGATCAAGACGTGAGCAGCTTTGAGATGGTCTGCCAGCTAGGCCCCCCGGCGCCGGCTGCCGCGGCCGAGGCGACATGAAGCTGCCCTCGCTGGCTCAGATGTCGCGCCGTGAGCGCGCGATGGCGATCACCGGCATGGCGGTGGTGGGCCTGGTGTTGATCGACCGGGTCATCTTGGCCCCCTGGTGGTATCACTTGCACGCGCTGGAGCGCGACATCCAGACGCTAGAGGGTGAGATCCGCACGCAGCACACCTTGCTCTCCCGCACCGGCGATGTGGTCGGTGTGCTCGACGAATACGGCCGCTATCTGCGCACCGCCGGCAACACCGAGACAGAGCTGGCCAGCCTCATTCGCGAAGTGCAAGCGCTGGGCGCGAAAAGCGGGGTGACACTCGGGGCCATCACGCCGCAGGAGACGACCCTTGCCGATCCGTATCAGGTGTTCGCGCTGGAAGTCCAGTATGAAGGCCGGCTGCAGCAGGCGGTCCATTTCCTGCACCTGTTGGAGGGCTCTACGATGGTCTTCAAGATTGAGCGCGCGACGTGGGAGCATGAAGACAAAGACGTGGATCAGCTGCAAGGCACGCTGCGGCTGACCAGCGCGGCGATGGATCCGGCGGCGATGCCGCTCGTCAAGCCTGCGGAGGCGTCGGCCTCATGAGGCGCTTCGGGTGGTTTTGCTGTGCCGTGGGCCTGCTGCTGGCGTGCGCCGCGGCACCGAGCTGGGCGGAAGAGCCCGAGGCTACCGGGGAGCCAGGCGTCCTGCAGACGAAGTCCGGGCTGCATTTCCGCGTGCCGGCCGACTGGCCCATTGAGGAGCGCAACGGCGTCGTGGCCCCGATCCCCATTGAGGAATATCTCACCCAAAAGTTTGCCACCATGGACGCGCGCATCCGGATGCTCGAACAGCAGGTCAGCGGCTATGACCTGCGGCTGCGCGTGTTGGAAGAGGCCAACCGCTCCGGCGGCGCCTCGCGGCTACGTTCAGGAGAAGGGAGCCCATGAAACGTTTCGTATTGTTGTTGGGGGTGGTGTGCTGCACTGTCGCGGCGAGTGAGCAGCAAGCGCCTCCGGTGTCGCCGCCGGCCAAGCCTGCCGAGGCCGCTGTCCAGGCGACCGGGCTGGCCGGAGAGCTCTTCGGCCAACCAGTGCCGCTGGCAAATTACTATTTCGCCAAGCGGGTGGCGTACACATTCCCCTCGCCTTGGGGGGCGGCCGACTTGCCGGAAGATCAGCGCGAGGCGCGTGTCTGGGAGAGCCTGATCCTGCACTTTGAAGCCTTCCGCCGCGGCATCACGGCCGAGGAGAGCGAAATCGAGCAGATGGTCGACAGTCTGCTCAAGAACGCTGAGCAGCCCTTCACGAGGCGCAGCGATCCAGCCGCCTACGCGAAGTGGGTGCAGGAGACGCTGCAGCATGACACGACCCTGCTGGAGAACCAGATTCAATTCGTGATCCAGATTCGCAAGCTCAAGGACCGCCTCTTGGAGGAGCAGCCCGTTTCAGAAGCGACGGAGGCCGAGCTGCAGAAGGAATTCTTGAACGAGCAACACCATGTCGGCGGCGAGATGGTGACGTTTGACGCCAAAGCCGCGGCGGTGGCCTTCTATGCCGCGCATCAAACCGGAGCACAGTGGGAGGCGCTGAAAGCTGCGGGCACGCCGCCTGTCCGTCCGGTCAGCCTCATGACGGTCGAGGCCTATGTCGATCTCTGGAGCATCCCGCAGGCGACCATGGACGCCTTCCATGCGCTGCCGGAGGGGAGCATTTACGGGCCGTTGCCGTTTGGCAAGCAATGGTGCGTGTACCGGCTGCTGGAGAAGCGCACCGGCGATTTGGCGGAGTTTCCAGCCAAGCGCGACTCGTATGTGCAGCAGGTGACGATGAAGCAGAAATACGAATCACGCAATCAGTGGATCGAGGCCTTCAAGCGCTCCGCCAATCTCAAAATCTTCGTGACAGAGTAGCGTCCCTCCCAACACTTCGAGAAGAAGCGGGTGACGTGCGCAGGGCCCCCAGGCCCCGCAGCCAACGACGCCGATAGTGCGGCGGGGCGAGGACGGCCTGGGGTGCGCACGGCAGGACCCGCTTCGTTGCAGGTGTTGGGAGGGACGCGGCTACTTTGGTTTCGGGAGGGTAATCAATGCGATGGTGCCGCGCCCGACCTGGCTCTCCAGCTTCAGCGTGCCGCCGTGAGCTTCGATAATCGACTTGGCCAGAAACAGCCCCAGCCCCAGCCCACCGGTTTTCCTGTCGTGAATGCTGCCCAGCGAGGCAAACTGCTCAAAGAGCGTGGCGAGCTGATCGGCGGGGATCCCCGGGCCCTGGTCGGTGATCCGCAGTTCCAGCCGCTCGGGCTGCACGGTGCAGGCCACGGCCACCGCGCCTTCCCTCGGGGTGGCTTGAATCGCATTCTCCACCAGGTGGCCCAGGGCTTGTCCCAGAGGCTTGCCGTCGACGGGCCACGTCGCTGACCCCGGGGCCTCCACGGTGAGCCGCACGCCCTGCGCCTCGGCCTGCGGCTGCACGCGCGTTTGAAGCTGGGTGAGTAATTCCCGCACGTCCGTGGCCGCTGGCTTGATAGCGAGCTGGCCTGTGAGCACTTGAGTCGCCAGCACGACTTTGCTGATAATGGCGCTCAGTCGCCCAACGTTCTCGTGCACGGTATTCAGAAAATCCGCTTGATCGGGGGTCAGCGGCCCCAACGAGCCCTCCCGCACCAGACCCACACCTTCGGCGATGGCCGTCAGCGGAATGCGCAGCTCATGGGAGATGATCGCCAGCAAGTCGGCCTTCAGCCGATCGGCCCGGCGCAGGGCCTCGAGCAAGAACGCCAGCCGCAGCGTGGCACGCAGCTGATCGGCCACGCTGTCGATCGCGTGGCGATCCTCCTGGGTGAACGCATCGGCATTGGCGCTGAAGACCGCCAGCAGCCCGGCGAGTTCACCCCCATCGGTCAGCGGGGTGACGTGCATCGAGCGCAGCACGCCCACGCGCGCGGCCGGGCCGCTGCCTTGGGCCGCCACCGGGAAAAGCACGCGCTCCAGGGCCGAGGCCTCGAGGGCTCGCGGCAGCCGCTCGCTCGCCGCGGCCAGCACCGCGTGCAGCGCACCATCTTGGTCCACCTGGGCCACGGCCGCAAAAGGGAAGACCAGCAGCTTGCGCTGCTCGACCAGCAGCACCGCGCACAGCGCCACCGGCCAGCTGTGCTTGAGGTAGGCGGCGATGGCTTGGATGAGGGCGAGGGGCTCGATGGCGCCGCCCAGCAGCTTGCGCACATCGTTCATCGAGCGGATCGTTTCGCGCTGGCGCTCGACGAGATATTTAAGCTCTGCGCGGCTCGGTTCGGTCATGACGCCACAAGCTTACCATGATTTCTGCAAGAAAGAAAAATCACCCCCAATTTTGACAAGCACTCCCCAGAACAGGTAAGCTTTACTAAGGCTTGCGCAGGTTTGGCAGGCCGGACAACTTAAGTGGTGCTGCTCAAGGCTAACTCCGTGAGAGCGGAGGGCGCAAAGCCCCCAGCCCTTGCCCCGTACGTCCAGGGGACGGGCAGTGGAGCTGCCAGCACACTCCGGCGCATCGTGCGTCCGGAGCGGCGCGCCCATCCTCGCGGATGGGCGCATTTTTTAGGAGTGCGGATGGCAGACAAAGCCTACTTGTCGGTCGAGGAAGTCGCGGAGCGCTTCGGCGTCACCCCCTCGACGATTTATCGCCTCGCCCAGCGCGGGGCCTTGCCAGGCTTCAAGGTGGGCGGGCAATGGCGTTTCAGCGCG
>JAGVGS010000118.1 GCA_020057015.1 Candidatus Omnitrophota bacterium
GCTTGACGTCTTTCACGCCCGGCGGACCGGTGCCGATGAGGTAATGCAACCGCACGTAGATGATGGGCTCGTTGATGGTGATCCAATAGCGCACGTGCGGCTTGAACGCAGCGGCCACGCGGCGGCAATAGCGCGCAAAGGCCTGGATCACTTTGGGGTTTTCCCACCCGCCCTGTGCGGCCAGCCATTGCGGCGTGGTGAAATGATGCAGGGTCACGAGAGGCTCGAGGCCGCGCTGGCGCAGGGCCTGCACGACGTCGACGTAATGCTGCAGCGCCGCCTCGTCCCACTGCCCTTCCTGTGGCTCGATACGCGCCCACTCGACGGAAAAGCGATGCGCGTTATGATGCAGCGATACGGCGAGGTCAAAGTCTTCGGCAAAACGGCGGTAGTGGTCGCAGGCCAGGCCCGAGGCCTCTTTGGTGCGGCCGGCTTGTTCCCACATCCACCAGTCGCTCTGGGTGTTGTTGCCTTCAACCTGGTGAGCTGAGGTGGCCGCGCCCCACAAAAAGCCGGGGGGAAACGCATATTCCGTCATGGGCTTAGCTGCGGAGAATACGGCAGACCTTGCGGGCGAAAGTCGGGGCGGCAAACACCGTATCCGGGCCGGTCCAGGAGGGTTGGCCGCTCACGTTGACCAGCACGCGGCCGGTGGCGTGGGCCAAGGCGGCCAGCGGCACCATGTCCCAGATTTTCACGCCGTTGTCGATGACGGCGTCCGCGTGCCCGCGCAGGGCCCACAGGTAACCGTAGCAGTCGCCGTAGGCCCGCTCGAGATAGCAGGATTGGATGAGCCGGTTGAACCCCTTGGCATAGCGCGTTTGCCCCCACCAGGAAGCGCCGCCGTGCAGGATGACCGCGTCCTTCACTGCGGGTGGCTTGGGTACGCGCGGCAGCAAGCGCTTGGTGCGGCCGATGCGCTCGTAGGCCGGCACGCCAGGGGCCGTCGCGATGGTGACGCCGAGCGCGGGATAGTCGATGAGGCCGAGGGTGGGCCGGCCGCGCTCCACGCGGCCAATCATGATCCCCCAAAACGGCAGGCCGCGCGAAAAAGCCCGCGTGCCGTCGATGGGGTCGATGGTCCAGTAGGAATCCGGCGCGGTGGCTGCCCCGCCGAACTCCTCGCCCACGATGTGCTCGCCGGGAAAATGCCGGGCCAGAAACCGGCGCAGCCGCGCTTCAATGGCCCGGTCGGCCTGCGTCACCGGTGAGCGGTCGGCCTTGCGCTGCACGCGCAGGCTTGTCGAGCGGAAATACTTGAGCGCTAAAACCGCACAGACGTCCGTCTCTTTCTGAAGAACCGAAAGCATCTTGGTGAGACTACCTAACATGCCAGTATTTTACTGCGGAGAGGAATTAGAATCTTGACTATTATTGGCAGAACCTAGAGGAATAAATTCAATACTCTCGATTACCATTCTTAGAGGCGCCGGCACATTGCCGCGCTTTCCGGAGAGGACTGCGATCATATTGACGGAAGTGGTGTCTTCTGGCGGCGTCCTCCAACGCTCCTCCTGCCGACGCGCGACCTCTGCAGCAATTTGGGCATTTATGTCCTTGATATTCCATATGATTTTCAGCGATGTCTGGCCTTCCGATAGTTGGAAGGGCCCTAGGTTATCGACAAAGAGGCTCGTAGTGTCATGGTGGCCGACACCGAGACGGACATTAAGCCATCCGGAATCCACGCGCCGAAATTTCAATGTGATCCCTTCATAATTCTGGAAGGGAATCTGTCCCTTAGGAAACTCCATGTGGGTCCCTGCACCTTCAAAGTGCGGCAAACTACGTAGCGCGATTTTGAAAGGATTGCTGGGCTTCAAATCCTGCTCATCACCCGGATAAAATTTCACAAGCCTGTGGCCCTTGCGCCCATCATCAAACCAATAATAACCTGTCCAAGCAAAGCGCAAGGGACTGGGCGTCGGTTGCGCCGTCGCCAAGGGGGTAGGAGTAGCTGACATTGTAGGCTGCGCCGATAGGCCTGGAGCCGGCTTTTGCTCAGCTTGCTCAAGAGGAAGATTGTCTAAGAGGATCACCTCGATAGGTTCGCTCGAATCTGGCTGGTTTGGCTTATCCAAATTATAGACATGCCTGAAGTTTTTTATTGTCGTTGACGCGTCTCGGTTGACCCACGATTCCAGCATATTAAGCCCTACGATTGGCCCCAGTAGCAAAAGGGCTAGCACCGCAGACGACGCGATTGTCCTCGCATCGATAAGAATGCGCGTCTTCTGGGCTTCCCCCCATCGTGACCAATGCCCTATATTTTCTGGTTGCTGCTGTGAGAGTCCAGCCGGCGGCGGCATTGGCACCCGGGAAGCGCGTAGAGCTCGCGTGGCATGAAGAAGCGGCCAGCAAAGCCAGCCAAAGAACGTCCATGAACCAAAGAGCCAGAAATGGAAGCCTGCTGAAGCCGTAAGAAACCACGCCAGAGGGAGCTGCCGCGGTGTGGAGCTCAGAACCTCTTCAGGAGCCAGCACATCGAACTCTCGGCCGCGAAAGAGCTGGTCGCGGAGAATGGCATACTTGGCGGCGAACTCCGGCCGACTCTTGAAGGCTCTCGGTGCATGCATGTATGCAACAAACAGCTCCGCGGCTTCCTCATGGGGATTGACAGTGCTGTATGCGCTCACCATGGTCCAGGGCTTAGACAGATCCAGCATATAGAGGGACGCATGGTCATGGAGCAAGTGCCACAACGGCCCCCCAGAAGATGTTGATATCACCAGGCCAGGGAGCGTAAAGAGCGCCGCTGCAAGAGGCAGCGGGAGCCAGGAACAGAGCATGGCCGCGGCGGGCAAAATGATGATCTGTGCCAGCAATATTCCCGCGAGAGCCTCGACCCCCAGCTTGGCCTTATTGAAATCCACCTTATGCCATGATTGCGCAGCTAGCGCGCTGGCTACTGGCGGATCTTGCTCGATGAGCAAATGACCCAATTCATGAGTCAGCGTTTTGCGGAAGGATTCACGGTCCGGCGTCAACACCACTTGCACGATGGTCCTGTTTCGCACAGACCCTTCACGGCGCCTCAAAAAATACATCGGATTGACGTACCAGACTGAAAAGCGCAGATCGTTCACTTGGGCCAGCAAGTGCGGCGGCAAGCGGCGCAGGATAATGAGGGTATCCTCCAAGTACTCTACTGGAGCCAATCGCCAGCCCCTAACAGTGCAAGCGTGGGCGCCGCCGAGCGACTCAATTTTGCGGACGAGGCGCCGTTTCTCCGCCAGGCGCGGGATCAGCCGATCCGGCACCCGCAGCCAGCCCTGCCGGCCCGCGAAAAGCGCGAAGGCCACGGCAAGACCCGTCGCTAGGCCCCAGGCATACGCCCCGGTCAGCCAGAACACCAAGCCGCCCGCTGCCGCCGCAGCGGTGGCGGTCCAGAACGCCTCCGGTATAAGGCCACCGTGGAGCGTGACGCCGGCGGTAGTACCTGCCGGGCTGGCCAGGTGCTGGCGGACGGCATCCCGGGTGCCCATGGCGCCAGCATCCCCGCTCCCCGCTGGAGCTGCGCCGGAAGCAGATGTGGTGGCCTCGGGACTTGAGCCTGAATTATCGCTAACGCGTTTCCTGGTAATCAAGATCGCGGACCGCCCATTGCCCCGCGCGCCTTGGGCTTGCACCGGCGCTTCAGCACCTACACGCATAAAGGTGTCTTTCCCGTTGGCCCAGAGAAAGACGTCTTGCGCGCCGCGATCAATCAAGTCTTGCGCCAGCTCACTCAATCGAGCTCCGCTGAAGTGCGTGCGGCCCTCCACCGCCCCAACCAACAGCCGACCATCCTGCATAATGCCCACCATCGTATGCGGATGGATTCCCGGCAAGAACACCACTTCCATCGTCTGGCGAGCCTCATCGATGAGGTACTCTCCGGGTCGAAGGGCTTCGGACTCTTTGCGTCCGGTGACATTGGTGTATCCCCAAGCGCCGAAGACGCGCTCGCGCTCCTCGGCAAGAATCCCGTGAGCCGTGAGCGGCCGCAGGCTCAACCGAACCGGCTCGCCGCGCAGAGCTTTGCTGACCTGCAGGTGATCCTGGTACAGCGCGCCGTCATCATCGCTGAAGCCCAGGTGCAGCTGACGCGAGCCGACCTGGAAAAGGGGCAGCCGCAAGAGGTGCCGCAAGTCGTCAAATTGATCCGCAATAGCTTCCAAGTGGACCTGCCCATTCTTTACGAGACGCTGGCCATAGACGGCGATCTTCACTTCTTGCGCGATGTTGCGTCCCTGCTCATCGAAGATGCCCCGCTCCCCTGCGTCATTCATAAACCTGAGCGCCATGAGGCTGATCTGTCCATCCTGCTTGGTGACCAGCATGTCGTAGGCCCGCTGGTCCAGCGCTTCCCCCTGGCGATGGTAGACTTGCCCATCGACGACACCGACAAACCAATCATTGACTCCCAGATTCCCATTCGGCAGCACCGCGACGACCTCGCGATCCGGATGTTGCGCCTCATAATCGGCCGAGAACTCATCCGCTCCTTTTTTCAGCGCATCTATTGTGCTCGTATCGGCGAAATTCACCACACGCCCATCCAGGTGAATCTGATTGCGCACACGATCAAAGGTCAGCCTCCCTTCACCGGAAGCGTCGAACGCCGCGTGACTGACGACGAACGCCAGCTCGGTGTCCTCACGATCAAACGTCCTGACGACGGGCAACTGAGTGTCAAAGCTCAGCTGCTCCAGAGGCACCGCCGGCTCGGCTCCCGCCGGGGCCGGGCTATATGATCGAGGAGCTGCCGTCGTCTGCTTGGCTTTCCATCCTCTGATCCGCTCCCGCAGGGAGTTGGCAGGATGGTCTTCC
>JAGVGS010000146.1 GCA_020057015.1 Candidatus Omnitrophota bacterium
CCATCGGCGCCACCGATGCCGCGGCCGCGGCCTGGCGCGGGCTGAATGACGCGGGGGCGCTCGATGTGCTCTTGCCTGAGCTGATCGCGGGCCGCGGGCTGGACCAAGGGCCGTTTCATCACCTCGATGTGCTCAGCCACCAGCTCGAGGCGGTAGCACAGGCCGACTATTTTCTTGCGGATTTCGCGGAGTTCCAGGAGCCGCTGCGCGAGCCGCTGCGCCGCTACTGCGCGCAGAGCCTGGTGGAGCGGCGGCCGCGCAAGAGCCTCATCAAGCTGGCGGCGCTGATCCACGACGTGGGCAAACCCTCGAGCCGCCAGGTGCACGCGAATGGCGAGATCTGGTTTCTCGGCCACGAGCACACCGGGCTGCCGCTGGCGCGCGCGATCGTGGAGCGCCTGCGCCTGTCCAACCAGGAAGCCGACATGGTCTGCCAGCTGGTCTTGCACCATCTGCGGCCGGGGTTCTTGAGCCGCGAGCCCGCCGTGACACGCCGCGCGATCTATCGTTTCTACAAGGAGCTGGGCGACCACGGCCCGGCCTGTCTGCTCGAGTGGTGGGCCGACCGCATGGCCACGCGCGGCGCCCTGTCGCGCTTGAACGAGATCGACGAGCAGCGCGGGTTTCTGGAGGGCATGCTGGAGCAGTATTTCTTCAAGGCCGAGGAAGCGGTACGGCCGCCTCGCCTGCTCGATGGCTACCAATTGATGCAGGCCCTGCGCCTGCCACCCGGGCCGACGGTGGGCCGTCTGCTCGGGGCCATCGAAGAGGCTCAGGCTGAAGGACGCGTGGCGTCTGCCGAGGACGCGCTGGCCGTGGCCCAAGAGTGGTTGAAGCATGCGCCGCCGCAGTAGCGCGCTCATGCTGCTCAGCAGCGCCGTGCTGCTGTGGCAGCCGATCCCTCACGCCGAGGCGGCCGCTACCCCGGTGCTCGCCGGGGCCGCCACCGTCCCGTTCACCCTGCCGCCCGGGGTGCCGCTGGCCGGCTATAGCCGCCGCAAAGGCCAACCCTCACAAGGGCTGCATGACCCGGTGGGCGCGCGCGCGGTGGTGCTGCAACAAGCACAGCGCGAAGTGGTCCTCATCAGCGCCGATCTGCTGATCATTGACGAGCAACTCTTCGGCGCGGTGCGCCAGCGGCTGGTGGCCGCGGGCTTTGCTCCCGATGTGGTGCTGTGGCTTGCCGCCACACACACCCATTCCGGGCCAGGCGCCTACGGCACGCGGTTTGCAGAGAAGATTTCCATGGGCCACTTTGATCCAGCGGTGTTTGATGCGCTCGTCGAGGCCCTCGTCCAGGCGGCGCGCTTGGCGCGTCAACAGCTGGTGCCGGTGCAAATCGGCTACGAGACGGTGCCGACCACCGGACTGATCAAGAACCGCGTCCTCGAGACAGGCCAGGCGGACGAGCACGTCGTCGTGGTGGGGCTGTATCCGATGCAGGCTCAGGCTCCGCCACTGGCCCTCCTGGTGAGCTTCAGCGCGCATCCCACCGCGCTCGGGGCCTGGAACCAGCAGCTCTCGGCTGATTATCCTGGGGTCTTGGCTGCTGCCGTCGAGCAGCGCTTGGCCGGCACGGTGTGTCTCTTCTTCGCCGGGGCGGTGGGCGATCAGGCTCCGGTGAAATCGGGCGATGGGTTTGAGCGCGCGGCCTGGATCGGCCGAGCACTGGCGGATCAGGTGCTGGCGAGCGTGGCCCGCATGCAGCCAGTGGCGACTGAGCCATTGGCTGGCCAGCAGCGCGTGGTGCCGTTGCCGCGCGCGCAGGTGCGCTTGAACAAGCGCTGGGGCTTGCCGGGTTGGCTCAGCCGCCGGCTGGTGGACAATGATGCGACCTTGACGATGTGGCAACTGGGGCCGGTGGTGGCCTTCGGCACGCCTTGCGACCTCGAATCTACGCTGGCCGTGCAGCTGCGAGAGGCAGCCCAGCAGCGCGGCCGGCTACCATTCGTCGCCAGTTTTGTGAATGACTACATCGGCTATTGCGTCTCGCCCTCGCGCTATCAGGCAGGAGACTATGAAGCGCTGATGGCCTTCAACGGGCCGACCACCGCTCCGCTGCTCATCGAGCAGCTCACCCGCATGCTCCGGGAGCTGCCATGAAGCCGGTGGTGATGGGGCTTGTCGCGATGCTCTGGCTAGGAGCGCCCGGTGCGTCAGCGGCAGCCTCGGTGGAAACCCTCCAGGGCCTGCGTGTGGTGCGTCTCTCCGGCACGCCCTACGAGATGGGCCGCCAGCATGGCAGCGCGCTGCGCGAG
Organism: Candidatus Omnitrophota bacterium; assembly: GCA_020057015.1. Taxonomy (GTDB): domain Bacteria; phylum Omnitrophota; class Gorgyraeia; order Aquiviventales; family Aquiviventaceae; genus JAGVGS01. The sequence continues at coordinate 2,259 of JAGVGS010000146.1, forward strand.
GAGGTGCAAGCCTGCGTCCGCGAGCTGCGGAGTTATTTCCGCAGCTATCTGAAGGTGCCGGGGCTGCGAGCGCTCATCGTCGCGTGGTGGCTTGACACGGCTTGGCGTCAAGCCCGACCGTTTGTGCCGCCGCGGTATCTCGAGGAGCTGCGCGGCCTCTCTGACGCGGCCCAGGTGCCGTTGCGCGAGCTCACGCGGATGCACGCGATTCCGGATCGCACGTACTCGTGCGCCAATTTTGCCGCCTGGGGGGCCGCGACAGCCGATGGGCGCCTGCTGCATCTGCGCAACCTTGACTGGAACATCCGTGCCGGGCTGCAGCGCCATGCCGTCGTGTTTGTCGTGCACCCGGAGGGCCAGCGCGCGTATGTCAGCATGGGGTGGGCGGGCTTCATCGGGGTGCTGACGGGGGTCAATGAGGCGCAGCTCTCGATCGGGCAAGTGGGAGCCGAAACCACAGATGTCACCTATCGCGGCGAGCCGATGGCTTTTCTGATGCGGCGCGTGCTGGAGGAAGCTGGCGACGTGGACAGCGCCGCGCGCGTGGTGCAGGAAGCCCGGCGCACGGTGGGCGTGAACTACGTCGTGGCCGATTCAAAAGCCCGCCGTGCTATCGCCATGGAAACCACCCGGCGGTACTTCCGGGCCTTTGAGGCAAACGACCGGGCCGAGCAGGGCGTGGACTATGCGCGCCCGATGGCCGATGCGGTGCTGCGGGCCGATACCGCTATCGATCCGGTGATTCGGGAGCGGCAGATCGCCTCGCGCGGCAACCCGCGGCAGCCCGGGTTGGAGCCGCCAGGGGGCTCAGCCTATACGACCCGCTATGTCGGGCAGGCGGAAGGATTGGCTCACGCGTATGGCACGCTCGACGTGGCAGGGGCGCAAGCGATCGCGCGGGCCATCGCGCCGGATTCCAACGTGCAAAGCGTAATTTTTGCCTGGCCTGAGGCGTGGGTGGCGAATGCGCAAGGCCATACGCCGGCCGCGCAGAGCCCCTATCAGCAACTGCCGATTGCCGAGCTGCTGGCCGCGGGTCCCGAATAACCTGAGCGCTTACTCGCCGAGCACTTTGACGACGACGCGCTTTTTGCGCTGGCCGTCAAACTCGGCGTAGAACACCTGCTCCCAGGGCCCTAAATCCAGCGTCCCCTTGGTGATCGGCAGGAGGGCTTGGTGGCCCACCAACGTGCGCTTCAGGTGCGCATCGCCGTTGTCCTCACCGGTGAGGTGGTGCTGGTAATCCTGACCCGAGGGCACGAGGCGCTCTAACAGCTGCCACAAATCCTTCCAGAGGCCTTCCTCGTCGTCGTTCACCCAGATGCCGGCGGTGATATGCATCGCCGAGACGAGGCACACGCCTTCCTGGACGCGGCTTTTCTTAACGAGCTGCTCGAGCGTCTCGGTGATGTTGATCAGCTCGCGCCGCTTGGGGGTCTCAAACCAGAGGTATTCGGTGAACGACTTCATCCGCTACAGCTTCTGCAGCTCAGCCGGCAGGCCGAAGCTGACATCTTCGCGCGTCAGCGCCCATTCTTCCACCTCCGTGGCGCCCAGGCGCTTGAGAGCATCCACCACTTCCTGCACCAGGTGCTCCGGGGCGGAAGCCCCTGAGGTGACGCCGACACAGGTCACCTTCTCGAACCAACCCGGCTGGATCTCGCTGGCGTCGTTGATCAGGTACGCGCGGCGGCCGGCGTCTTCGGCCACTTCGGTCAGGCGGATCGAATTGGAGCTGTTCTTAGCACCGATCACCAGGATCACCTCTGCGGCCTTGGCGATGGCCTTGGCCGCATTCTGGCGGTTCTGCGTGGCGTAGCAGATATCGTCCTTGGTGGGGGCCACGAGCTTGGGAAAACGCGCTTTCAATGCGGCAATAATCTCGCGCGTGTCATCCACGCTGAGCGTGGTCTGCGTGATCACGGCCACCTTCGCCGGGTTCTCCACGTCAATGGCCCGGGCTTCCTCGACCGTTTGCACCAGGCGGATCGCCCCGGGAGGAGCCTCGCCCATCGTGCCTTCCACTTCTTCATGGCCGGCGTGGCCGATCAACAGCAGCGTGTAGCCTTCTCGGGCAAATCGGATGGCCTCGACGTGCACTTTGGTGACGAGCGGGCAGGTGGCGTCGATCACATTGAGATGGCGGCTGTGTGCCGCGGCATGCACCGCCGGGGAGACGCCATGGGCGCTGAAGATCGTGTTCGCTCCCTGGGGTACTTCAGTGAGTTCGCTCACGAATACCGCACCTTTCTGGCGTAACGCATTGACCACGTGAGGGTTATGTACGATCTCCTTGCGGACATAGATCGGTCCTTCAAAGCGCTGGAGCGCTTGCTCCACTACTTCGATGGCCCGTTCGACGCCGGCGCAAAACCCGCGAGGCTTGGCAAGGATGATCTTCTGGAGGGACATGAGACCCCTACTCACTCCAGCCAAGGTCGCGACCGATGAGCAGTTCGGTCATATGGGCGTGGTGGGTATTCTTCATGGCAACGGTGCGTGTCTTAAATCCGTGTTGCAAGGCAAGCGTCACGACTTCCTCGGCATAGTCGTAGGTCATCAAGAAATCGCCATCAATACGCTTTGCGAGGTCAAAAATCCTTGGATGATCGACGTCGTGATACGTATACAACCGCGACCCGGCCCGCTTCCCCCCCGCCGTATAAGGTGGATCGATGAAAAAGGCGGCTCCGTCTCGGCCAGCGTATTTTTGTAGGACCGCTAGTCCGTCTCCCTCAATGAAACTGATGTGATCGCGCACCTGTGCAATAGCACGGATGCGGCGGGCGAGGGTCATCGGATACCAGCGAGAGCGCAACCCCCTTCCAGCCTCCCCATTTTTGATCAGGCTACTGCCAGGCGCCATGATCCCGCCGTGAAACGTCCGATTTTTCAAGATGGCTCTGAAGGCCTTTTGTTTGGTAGAAGCACTCCTCGTTTCTAGTTCTTTCAAAACGTGTTCGTGTGTGAGATCGAACGACAGGATACGCTGAGCCAGCCACTCATTATCATCATCGCTCAGCATAGTTTTCCAGACGGCGGCGACCTGATCATCACGCTCTACAAGAAGTACCCGGCTTGCCAACTGCTCAAACGCGACAGTCAAACCGATAATGCCTCCTCCCACGAACGGTTCTATGAACAGAGAGGGTTTCCAGGCCAAAGACCGTAGCCATTGGCGCACACGAGGCACAAGCCACGTTTTTCCGCCAGGGTAGCGGAAGGGACTTCGCTGGGGTACCGAGGCGACGTTCACCACGGGCTCTGCTACCGGCACGTCAAAAAAAGTTAACTGCGAGGCGTAACTAAAGGAGCTCATCAATCGTTTTCGTGTCAGGAGGATTTGGCTCCTCCAGTTTTTCATCGACTTTCTCCTGCAAGTGTTCGACAAAACCTTTTACATTTCCTGCCTCGGATCGCGTGATCCGGTCGAGGCTTTCGCTGAAGTTTGTATAGACCGTCTTATAACGAACCAACTTGTAGGTGTTCTCTGCCGCTTGGCGCTTGAGGTCATAAACGAACCACGCAATGTCACCGGCCTTGGGCTTTACTGCATTCAGCTTCGGCAACGTTTCAAAGAAGCCTCGGTTGAGTGCGACGGCTATCTTCTTGTTCCAGGCTCTGAGTATGCCGCCTTTGAAAATCAATTGTGGCGCAAGCCTCTTTCTCGACGATGACAAATAATCTGGATTGGGGTAGTTTGGTCTCTTGCCCCAGTCCATAGAGCCACGATGTGAGGGGGCTTGCATGTAGTATTCAAACGGGTTTCGGACGTTGCCTGAGATGTAGACGGCCTGTACTTCAAGCGCACCGAAGTCAGTAATCTTCCCCTTGTCGTTGTAGGAAACGAGCACAACGTCAATGTTGCCGGCAGACTTCCCATGCTTGTCATGGAGCCGCACTTCAGTGAGCGTCGTCCACTTTGCACCGGATGGAAAAAAGAAGGATGCCGCATCCTCGGCAATGATCCAATCTTGCCGAAAGCGGATGGGGCAAGTAATGACGACTTGTTTGCCATCAATGATGCTGCAGACACCGAGGGGGTCGTTTGCTTTGTCCTTCGTGCAGTTTGGCACCCTGTTTCCGAATGGACAGAGGCGATGTTGACGAGATCGGGCCGCTTCGCGGCTACCATTGTTGATGGGAAACCCAAAGACCTCAGCAAGCGGCTGCTTCGGCATACGCCATCACTTTCTCATGCAATATAAGTCACAACGTGTTGGAGGGTGGCCGTGTCGCGACTCTCTCCGACGGATACTTCCAGGCAAGTGACTCGATTATATCAGACCGAGGGCGTCGAAGAAATCTGGGGGGCGGGGGCGGATGTGCCTAAGAGCTCAATAGGTGGTGGTGCCGGCCTTGGGCGTTTCAGGCAGATAGAGCTTGCGGTAGTTCCGCTGCTGTTCGATGGGCACGACCTCGAAGGGGGTGGGGTAGGCGCGACGGAGGGCTGCCGGGTCGACAGACGCGTCGTGCCAGAAGGGCGGCGCAGCCGGGACTGGGGCAGCGGGCGCGATGGTGGCCAGCACAGCGCCGGGCGGCTCTTGCACCAGCATCGGCGGGCGCAGCATCTCGCGGGCAATGAGGGTCGCCAGCACCCCGACGCCCGCGATGGTCAGCGTCTCCCATGTCCAGCGCGGCAGCGTCATCGCCTCATTCCTCCTGCCAGAGCAGGGTGGAGTAATTCGACGTGGTGGGAAAGAAAGGCGGGGCCATGCTGGCAAAGCGCGCGTCATAGTAGTAACTCTTTCGAAAGCCGGAGGTCTGCGTACCCGTGGCGCTGTTGAACTGGCCCACGGGCCCGCGCCGCTTCTGGATGAGGCCCCCGTACACGTTCAGCGTGCCCTTCACGATCCCGTTGTTGTAGCCCTCGACGAAGATGGATTCATTCAAGGCCAAGATGGAAGCCTGAACGATCAGGTCGTTGGGCGTGACGGTAGCGATCATCACATTCTGCTCGGACGCGAGGCCGAGGATGTCATCCGAATTCGGATTGACCTGCGGGTTATCGGCGTAGGTGATGTGGCTGGTGATGACCGCATCCTCTTCGCTGCCGATGGACAGCTGCCCGTTGATCGTACCCGACACCCGGACTTCGCCATTGTCCACAAAGATGGCCCCGTTGGCGGGCAGCGTGGTGACTTGGCTGGCCCAGCCCAGCGCGCTGTTGGTGACCAGCATCGTGCCATTGCTCTGCAGGACGATGGTGGTGTCCCCGGAGTACATGTACCCCCCGCTGCCGGCGGCGGTGCGCAGCCCCGTCAGCGTGCTGGGCATGGTGATGGCGCCGGCATTGAGGGTGAGACCGGCGTTGAACTGAGGGTTGTTCCCGCCGGCGGGCGGCGGGTTCTTGTAGTTAATGCTGCCGCTGACGCTCGAGATTGCGCCGTTGAAGACCGGGCTGCCTGAGATGCTGAACTGGCCGTTGGTGTGCACCGGGCCGCTCAGGGTGTCATTGCCAGTGAACCAAATGGGGTTGCCGCTGGCGCCCAGCTCCAGGTTGGTGAAATAGGAATACCTAGCGAAGCTGGAGGACTGCAGCAGCAGGCTGACTTGGCGGATGACCGTGGCCCCATTGAGCTGGGCGGCCGAGGTGATGGTGAAACTATCCAGATACGCGACCGGGTTGTTGTCGTCCGGATCGATGCTCACCGTGTAGGTCCCGCCGGCCAGATTTTGCGCGCCACCGAAGGGGTCGAATGGCAGCGTGCCGGCCGGGGCCGCACTACTCTCCAGATACTGCAGGCCGCGATTCAGGCCCCCTTCGGCCAAATGGAACGTCTGTGCGTTGGTGGCAAACCGGGTGGCTTGGCTAAGCTCCACGCTGCTGCGGCGGAATCCGACGGTGGCCCAGGTGATCAGGAAGGTCACCACGAGGAAGCTGAACACAATGACGGCGCCCCTGCGATTCCCGACCATCAATCCTGCCTCCTGTCGTTCCGGGGTGGGAGCTGAGGGGCTCCGTTACTTGAAGTATACCCGACCCCGAGCGCCTGCTTCAAATAGCGTCCCCCGGCGTACTTCAGGTACGGCAGCAGGAGGTAGGACGTATAGTGGCCGGTGGGCATGAAGGTGGCCTCCGGGCGGCCCAGGGCGCGCCAGAGGCGCAGGGCATTGGCGCGGCCGATGGTGCGGTCGCTCAGCGCGATAAAGACGCGCAGCCGGGCAGGGTCCACGTAGGGGGCCAGCAGCAGCGGATCGGTCTTGACCGTCTCGCGCAGCCGCTGCGCCATTTCTTCGGTCGTCATGTGATGGGCCTTCAGGTAGCGCGCTCGCGGCTTGGTCAGCAGCGTGTCCTTGGAGGTGCTCAGGATGTCGGCCAGGCTGCCGCCGGCCAGCACGACCACGTGGGCTTTCAGCCGCGGCTCGACCGCGGCCGTCATGACGCTGGCCATACCGCCCATGCTCACGCCGAAGCTGCCCATCCGCTCGGCGTCCACCCGCTCGTGTGCCGCCATCCAGTCGACCACCTGCCGGATGCGGAAAATCCCCTGGCGCAGCAGCAGCTCCAGGTGGCTGACGTCGTGTTCGGGCGAGATCTTCAGCGTCTTGCGGTGGATCAGCGCCACGTGGAACCCCTGGCGCGCCAGGGTGCGGCAGATGCCGCGCTCGAGGGGGTAGTCGCCGCCCAGGATGGGGTTGAAGAGGATGGCCGGCCGCCGCCCTGGCCGCTGCGACTCGTACCATTCGAATTCCACCTCCGGCTCAGTGGGCTGCATATCCGCGGGTACGGAGAGGGGAAAGCGCACCACGGACTCCCGGTACTGCGCCGTGGCGCGGCCTGGGGTGACCGTGACGTCGCGCGGCAAGCTGGGATAGGTATAATACGCCGCGATGGCCGGCGGCAGCGGCAACGGCGCGCGGGTGCGGGCACCCGGCGGAGGGACGAACGTGGCG
>JAGVGS010000221.1 GCA_020057015.1 Candidatus Omnitrophota bacterium
GGCCTCAAGGGGGAAGGCATCATTTTCAGCGACATCGATGAAGCCGTGCTGGCGTATCAAGACCAACAGCTGGATCTGCACGCCAAGGTCAAGGTGCGCTGGGAAGGCCAGCTGTACGAGACCACGGTCGGGCGCGTGCTGTTCAACCTGGCCCTGCCGCTGGAGGTGCGCTTCGTCAATGAATTGATCGATAAGGGCCGGCTCAGCAACCTGATCAGCAAGGTGTACCGGCTCGCCGGCCATACCCGCACCGTGGAACTGCTGGATGACCTCAAGACCATGGGCTTCGAATGGGCGACCCTCTCCGGGCTTTCGATTGCCATCTCGGATTTGACCATCCCGCCGGATAAGGACAAGATCCTCAACAAGGCGACCAAGGAAGTCGAGCAAGTCGAAGGGCAGTACCGCCGCGGGCTGATTACCGAAGGCGAGCGGTCGAACAAGATCATCGACATCTGGATGCACACGACCGAGGAAGTCTCCGACCACGTGATGGAACACTTCACGCCGTTTAACCCGCTCTTCATGATGGCCGACTCGGGCGCCCGTGGCTCGGAGCAACAGATCCGCCAGCTCGCCGGGATGCGCGGCCTGATGGCCAAGCCTTCCGGGGATATCATCGAAAACCCGATCAAGGCGAACTTCCGCGAGGGCCTCACGGTGCACGAGTACTTCATCTCCACCCACGGCGCGCGCAAGGGGTTGGCCGATACCGCGCTGAAGACCGCGGACTCGGGGTACCTCACGCGGCGGCTCGTGGACGTGGCGCAAGAGGTCATCATCACCGAGGTCGACTGCGGCACGCTCAATGGCATCGTCATGACGCCGATCCGCGAGGGGGATGAGGACATCGTGCCCCTGAAGGACCGGATTGTCGGCCGCGTGGTGCTCGATAACATCGTGGACGTCGTGAGCGATGAGACCATTATCAAGGCCAACGATGAGGTCACGGAAGACATCGCGGACCATATCGACGCGCTGGGCATCGAAAAAATCCGCATCCGCAGCGTGCTGACGTGCGAGTCGGACAAGGGCGCCTGCGCGCGCTGCTACGGGCGCAACTTGGCAACCGGCTGGATGGCCGACCTCGGGGAAGCCGTGGGCATCATCGCGGCGCAGTCGATCGGCGAGCCCGGCACCCAGCTGACCATGCGCACCTTCCACATCGGCGGCACCGCGCACCGCGCCGTCGAGCAGTCGCAGCTGAAGTCCAAGCACAAGGGCGCGATGAAGTTCCACAACCTGAAGACCGTCAAAACCCGGCCCGATGAGCTGCTCGTCCTGAATCGCAATGGGGAGCTGTCGATCGTGGATCCCGATGGCCGTGAGCTCGAGCGCCACCGCATTCCGCAGGGCGCCGTGCTGTCGCGCGAGGATGGACAGAGCGTGGGGAAGGATGAGCTCATCGTCCGGTGGGACCCCTATACGACGCCCATTCTCACGGAGTTTGGCGGGATCACGCGGTTTGAGGATGTCCGGGCCGGGGTGACGATGCGCGAGGAAATTGACGAGGCCACGGGCCTCATGAACCGCATCATCGTGGAGCACAAGGGCGACTTCCACCCGCAGATCGTGCTCGAAACCGAGAAGGGCGAACTGCTGGCGGTCTACGGGCTGCCGGTGGGTGCGCATGTGCTGGTGAAGGAAGGCCAGACGCTCAAGACCGGGGATATGCTGGCCAAGACCGCTCGAAAGATCAGCCAGACGAAGGATATCACCGGGGGTCTGCCGCGCGTGGCCGAGCTCTTCGAAGCGCGCCGCCCGAAAGATCCGGCGATCATTGCCGAGATCGACGGCATCGTGGACTTCGGCACCGCGAAGAAGGGCCAGCGGCGCATCATCATCAAGAGCACCTCGGGAATGACCAAGGAGTATTTGATCCCGCACGGCAAGCACCTCAATGTCTACAAGGGCGACTACGCGCAGAGCGGCTCGGCCCTGACCGATGGCCCTATCGTGCCGCAGGATATCCTGCGCGTCTGCGGCGAGCGCATCCTGCAAGAGTACCTGGTCAACGAGATCCAGGAGGTGTACCGCTCGCAGGGGGTGAAGATTAACGATAAGCACATCGAGGTGATCGTGCGGCAGATGCTGCGCAAGGTCCGCATCGATGAGCCGGGCGATACGGAATTCCTCATCGGCATGCAGATCGATAAGTGGAAGTTCATCGAAGAGAATGCCCGGGTCAAGGACAAGGGCGGCAAGGCGGCGCAGGCCACGCCGATCCTGCTGGGCATCACGAAGGCCAGCCTCTCCACCGAGAGCTTCATCGCGGCGGCGAGCTTCCAGGAGACGACCCGCGTCCTGACCGAGGCGGCCACGAGCGGTAAGCGCGATGGCCTGGTGGGCCTGAAAGAGAACGTGATCATGGGCCACCTGATCCCGGCCGGCACCGGCTTTCTAGCCAACCGCGTAGGCGAGATGCTGAAGCGGGCCCCGGAACTGCTGCCGACGATCGCGGCCGACGACGAGGCGGACGAAGAGTCGCAGACGGATGAGCACAGCCAGGGCGAAGGGAGTCCATAAGGCATGCCGACAGTCAGTCAGCTGATTCGCGAGGGGCGCCACGCCCTCATTAAGAAGACGAAGGCCCCGGCCCTCAAGGCCTCACCGCAGCGCCGCGGCGTGTGCGTGCAGGTGCGCACCATGACGCCGAAGAAGCCCAACTCGGCCCTGCGCAAAATCGCACGCGTGCGGCTGACCACCGGCATGGAAGTGACCGCGTATATCCCGGGCGAGGGGCACAACCTGCAAGAGCACTCGATCGTGCTCGTGCGCGGCGGGCGCGTGAAGGATTTGCCCGGCGTGCGCTACCACATCGTGCGCGGCACGCTGGATGCCTCGGGCGTCAACGCGCGGCGCAAATCACGCTCCAAGTACGGCGCGAAGGCGCCGCGGGGTGATGGCAAGGCGGCCGGCGGCATGAAGCCCGCGGCCAAAGCGTAAAGGACCCTGACATGAGCCGCAGACGAAAACTTTTTCGTACAGACACCCCGACCGATCCGCGGTATAATAATCGGCTCGTGCAACAACTGATCAACATGCTCATGCGCGATGGCAAAAAATCCGTCGCGGAGCGCGTGGTCTATGAGGCGTTTGAGCTGTTAAAAAAATCCGTCGGCACGAACGACGTGCTGACGGTTTTTAACAAATCGATTGATAACGTCCGGCCGCACGTCGAGCTGAAAGCGCGCCGCGTGGGGGGGGCCACGTACCAGATCCCCATTGAGGTGCGCCATGATCGCGGGCTGTCGCTGGCCATGCGCTGGATCAGAAGCTCGGCCCGAGGCCGCAAGGGGGCCCCGATGGCCAAGCGCCTGGCCGATGAGCTGATGAGTGCGTATAAGGGCGAGGGCTCGGCGGTCAAGAAGCGCGAAGAGACGCACAAGATGGCCGAGGCCAACAGGGCCTTTGCCCATTACCGCTGGTAA